>JALOOB010000413.1 GCA_025454635.1 Anaerolineae bacterium | reverse complement strand
ACGCTTCGACCAGGACAAAGCGGGTGGGATCGTCCGCGCTCTGGACGACGTCGAACCGGGCGACGCCCGACTCCTGGACGCTGTTCGACGCGTTGTCGACACACGCGGCCTTGAACGCGTCGACGTGTTCCGGCTTGACATGGCAGTGAACGAAAACGACTTGCATGAGCTACTCTCCTGCGCTGAGTTCAGGCTTTTCGCGTTGCCCAGACTGTGCCAGCGACGCCGAGGGCCAGCGCACCGATCGCGGTGACCACGAACATCGACTGCAACCCGAGCGAAGCGGCGAGGATGCCGCACAGCCACGGCCCGGCGAACATGCCAATCGCGTAAACCGACTGGTGGACGCCCATCGCGGTCGTCCGCTCGCGGCCGTCGACCTTCTGGATGCTCATGCCCATGAGGATGGGGTAGCCGACGCCGTAGCCGAAGGCCACGAGCACCTGCGAGGCGATCAGCCAGGGCACGGAAGGTCCCGCCGCGCAGAGCGTCCCTGCAGCGATGACCGCAAAGCTAGCGATCAGGAGCGGGCGGAGCGGGTAGCGCTTGACGAACACGGCGGCGAGCAGCACGGCGGGGGTGAACGCGGCGAGGTGGATCACCGTCAGGTTGCTCAGCACCGCACCGGCCGCGCCCAGCTCCTTTGCGCGCAACGTGATGAAGCCGTAGGAGACGCCCATCAGCACGAAGTGCGCGACGGCGCTCAACAGCGCGGGCAGCAGCACATCCTCGCGCGTGCCCAGCCGGAGCAGGCTGCGCCCCGAGGGCGCTTGCGCGGGCCGTCGCGCCTCCGGCGCGGGCAGCGTCAGCGCGATCGCCGCAGCCGCGAGCGCGGCGGCGACGGTGAAGGCCAGGCCATAGGGCACCCAGGTGGCGGCGCCAAGGCCGGTGATCGCGCGACCGTACAGGAGCGACTGCGGGCTGGAAGCGGAGCCCATGAGCAGGGCGCCCGCCGCGCACATCAGCAAGCCGAGGATGATGAACGGCTTGCGCCAGCCAACCCAGTCCGACGCGATGCCCATCGGCAAGCGCGCGAGCGCCTGCCAGAGGCCGTACATCGAGAGGATCACGCCGATGAACGCGAGGTCAGGCGTGAGCGTGGCCGCGTAGGCGGGCAGCGTCGGGACGTAGGCGTACAGGGAGGCCCAGTAGAGAAGCGCGATCGCGCCGTAGAGGATGCGCGCGGCGCGCGGGCTGATTCCCGCGCGCGCTGCCGTCGTATCCGTGGCGGCGGCTTGTTCAGCCACTCGCGGCGCTCCGCGCGCGTGATTCCTGCTTGAGCATGTGGTAGACGACGTCGGCTGCCGAGACGACGCCAACGGGTCGCACCTTGTCGCCCTCCTGGCGAACCACGACGACGCGATGGATGCGCCCTTCGAGAAGGAGGTCGGTCACTTCGCCCAGCGTGGTTTCGAGGCCCACAGTGACCACGTTGCGGCTCATGTACTGCTCAACCGTGCGCTCGGCCCAGGGGCCGCCCTTTTCCCATGCGCGCAGGAGATCGGTGCGCGAGATGATGCCGGCCAGCCCGCCGTCGTCGTCCACAACAACGAGCGCGCTGACGTCTTCGCCTGTCATGCGCTGCGCCGCCGAGACGAGGGTTGTGTCGGGCGCGCACGTGAGCACGCCGAGGCGTTTCGCCTGCATCACCGTTGTGTTGGGCATCAAATCCCTCCTGAGCGCGGCGCGCTGCGAGTTCGATCGGACTTGCGTCAAGTATAGCAAGCGCAGCGCGTGTGTCAAAGTCAGCTCACGCGCTCGGCTCCAACTGCTCCAACTGCGCGGCTTGAAACCAGCCCACGCCCCACTCGTCCTGCGCCCACCGCCCCCGGGCGACCACTGGCTTCCACGCAGGCGGATTCTTCATCCCCCTCGGCGTGTGGGCGAACACGAAGCGCTCACCGTCGCCCAGGAAGAACCCCGGACCCCCCGTCCAGCCGGGGAGGCGCACGCCGGCAGTGGTTACGGCCGCACCGTGTGTGGTCACGATGTCGCGCAGCGGAACGTGCCGCGGCAACCGCTCCCTGACCAACGCGAGTGGATCGGCGAGCGCGCTGACCGGCAAGCCGAGTAGTTCCTGCTCCCAGGCCCAGCGCTGCGCAAGGCTCTCCGGCTCGACATCGGGCCGCGCAAAGTCGAACGCGAGCTGCGCCGCGCCCCCACGGCGGCGCAACAGGTCGGACTCGGCCAGCAGCGCGCTGCGCGAAGCAGCATCCCGGAGGCCGTCCAGCGCGCCGGACCGGACCAGGTGCTCGACCTCCTTCGGCTGAAGGTCGACGCGGGAGAGCAGATCCCTGAGGTCGGTATAGATGCCGCGCGCGCGTTCCGCGGCGATGGCGGCGGCTGCGGTGTTGCGCAGGTCGCGCACCTGGCCGAGGCCCATGTACAAGTGGTGGCCGCTGCCAGCGGCGACCAAGGTGAACTTCACGTCGCTGAAGTTGATGTGCGGCGGATGGACCGGGATGCCCAGGCGGGTGGCCTCGGCCATGTAGATCGCGGGATGGTGAAAGCCGCCGAAATCCTGCAGCCGCGCGGCGAGGAACTGCGCGGGAAAGTGCGCCTTGAGGTACGCGCAACGGTAGCTGACGTCCGCATACGCGGTGGCATGGCCCTGGTTGAAGCCGTAGCCGGCAAAGGGAAGGATTTGCTCCCAGAGCTTGCCGGCCTGGGCAGGCGTCATACCCGGGCCGGCGGGCGGCGGACGGAGGCAGCCGTCGACGAACTGCTCCTGGAGCGCGGCGATCTCGTGCCGGCCGAAGTGGCTCATCCCGCGGCGCAGATGGTCGGCCTGCGCCCAGCTCAACCCGGCCACTTCGGTTGCGATGCGCAAGACCTGTTCCTGGAAGATCAGCACGCCTTTCGTGGGGCCGAGGATCGGACGGAGCGCGTCGTGCTCGAAGGTGACCGCCTCCTTGCCACGATAGCGCCTGACGAAGGTGTCGGCCATGCCGCCCATCGCGGGGCCGGGCTTAAAGAACGCGTTGGCGATGGCAAGGTCGCGGACTGAGCGCGCGGCGAGCCGCTTGAGCGTTCGCTGCGCGCCCTCCGACTCGCACTGGAACACACCGATGGTTTCGGCGCGGGCGAGCAGGTCGCCCGTCGCTTCGTCGCGCATCGGGATGGTTGCGAGGTCGAAGCCGGCCTGCGCGCCGGCGCGCACCATCTCGGCCGCGTCGGCGAGCACCGTGAGCGCGCGGATGCCGAGCAGGTCGAGCTTGGGCAGGCCGATTTTCGCCACGTCGCCGTGCTCGAACTGGGTCACCAGAAAGCCCTTCGGCGTCCACTGGAGGGGCGCAAGGTCGGTCATCGGGCCCGGCGCGATCACCATGCCGCCGGGGTGGATGCTGATGTGGTCGGGCGTGCCGACAAGCTCCCAGGCGGCCGCGGCCACCTCGCGCTCGACGGGGTCCTGAATCTCCGGCAGAATGTCAGCGATGGTGCGCTCGTCGCGGCGGCGGGGATCGGGATGCCACCTGCCGGGCATCATGGCCGCCAGGCGGCCAGTGGCTTCTTCGCTCAGCCCGTATGCCTTGCCTACCTCGCGCACCGCGGACTGCGGGCGCATCGTGCTGACCGTGCTGACCATCGCGACGCGGTCCGCGCCGTAGCGGTCGCGCGCGTAGCGCAAGACTTCGTCGCGGCGGGCGGAGCAGAAGTCGAGGTCGATGTCGGGCGGATCGCGCCGCGACGGGTTGAGAAAGCGCTCGAACAGGAGGTCGTGCTCGACGGGATCGACCGTCGTGATGCCCGAGCAGTAAGCGACGAGCGAGTTCGCGACGCTGCCGCGCGTGCTGACCGGCACGCCACGCTCGCGCGCGAAGCGGACGATGTCGGCCACTACGAGGAAGAGCGGCGCGTAGCCGTGGCTGCCGATCGCGGCCAGCTCCTTATGCAGCCGTTCGACGGGGGCCGCGCAAGCGCGCGGAGCGCGTCGTCGGGCGTCTGGCCCTGCGGCAGGTCGAGGCTCGGCCAGATGGGGCGGCCGTCGGGCAGGCACGGCCCGCATGCGGCCACGACCTCTCCCGCCGCCTCGAGCGTCCGCTCGTAGCCCGCGTAGCGCGCGGCCATCTCCTGCGCGCTCAGCCAGTGCGAGTCGCGCGCAGCCGACGCATCGACGCGGCGCGCGACGTCCGCCGGGGCGGAGGACAGACCCGAACGGACGCCATCGCGCTCCCAGAACTCGGCAGATGCGTCCGCGTCGTCATCTTCAGGCTCGTCCTCCGCGACCCAATCGAGGGGCCGGTTGGCGCGGATCGCGGCGAGCAGGCGGAGGCGCGGCGCGTCGCTGGCTGACAGGGTGTAGATCGGTCGGACCGCGACGAGGGGCAAGCCGAGGCGGCGGGCGAGCGCGGCCAGTTCGGACGCGCGGGCTGCGTCCGCCGGGCCGTCCATTTCCAGCGCAAGGGCGGCGCTCTCATCGAACGTGCCGGCC
>JALOOB010000110.1 GCA_025454635.1 Anaerolineae bacterium | reverse complement strand
AGGTCGCACCCGATGCCCAGCTCCTGGCACGCCCGGTACAGGACGAACTGCGCCCGCTGATACGAGAAATCGCGGTGATGCGGCTGAAGCTGAACCGCCCATAGGTCTTCGTAGTCGTTCAGAATCGCAACTTCGGGTTCATATGGGGCTGCCGCAATTTCGTCCATCAGGCTGCGTTCGCCTTGCAGCGCGGTCACCTCTTCATAGCCCAGGTCCGCGCTCCCGTCGTGCTTGCGCAAGCCTGAGTGCATCTGCTCCTGCGCGAACCGGCACGCGCGCCACCGGAAATACACCACCGCATCCGCGCCGCTCGCCAACGCGTGCCACGTCCACAGCCGCACCGCGCCCGGGCCCACGCCCGTGTTATGCGTCGACCAGTTGACGTTGCCGCACTGCTGCTCCATCACCCAGAACGGCGCCTGTTTGATCCCCCGTGTGATCGCATGGCAGAAACCGGTGACATACGGGTCGCCCACGTCGTGCGCATAAAATGCGCGGAACGCGCCGGGATCGTCGGGGGAACGCAGCTGCTCCGCCATTACCTCCGCGTAGCCCGTCGGGTACGAGTCCCACGTCACCAGGTCAAGCGGCTCGCCCAGCTTGTGGTAGTCAAGGTCGGGGAAGTTGCCCATGTAGTTGTGCGAGACGAACTTCGCCGCGTCGCCGTGGTCGCGCAGCAGCCGCGCCTGGAACGCCTCGTATTTCACCCATGCGTCCGAGGAGAAGCGGTAGTAGTCGAGGACGTGACTCGCGTTCTGCTCGGTCACCGCGAGGATGGGCGGGCCGATCTGCTCCCAGTCGGTGTACCACTGCGACCAGAACGCCGCGCCCCACGCCTCGTTTAGCGCATCGAGCGAGCCGTAGCGCTCCTTCAGCCACAGCCGGAACGCGGCCGCGCAGTTGTCGCAGTAGCAGCGCGCGGTGTCGTGGCAGCCGAACTCGTTGTCGATCTGCCAGCCGATCACTTCGGGCCGCCTCCCGTACCGCTCCGCCTGCGCGGTCACAATCCGCTCGGTGAGCCGGTAGTACTCACGGCTGCACGGGCAGACGTGCCGCCGCGAGCCGAATCGCCGCACCCGGCCCTGCGCGTCGACCGGCAGCACCTCGGGATACTGCCTCACCAGCCACGCAGGCGGGGTCGGCGTGGGCGTCCCCATGACGATCTGGAGGCCCTCGGCGGCGAGCGTGTCCACTGCGCGGTCAAGCCACCCCCAGTCGAACCGCCCCTCCTCCGGCTCCATCTGCGCCCACGCGAACTCGCCGATGCGCACGATGTCCAGCCCGGCCTCGCGCATCAGCCGCGCATCAGTCGCCCAGCGCGCCTCCGGCCAGTGCTCCGGATAATAACAGACCCCCAGCTTCATTGAGCCGCCTTTCCCATGAGGACTAACCCTTCGTCGCGCCAAGCGTCAGGCCCGCGATGAAGTACCGCTGCAAGAAGAGGAACACCAGGACCGTCGGAACGGTCGCAATGAGCGATCCGGCCACGATCACGGTCCAGTCCATCACGTACTGCCCGCGCAGCGCGGCCAGGCCGGTTGTGACCGGCTTGAGCGCGTCGTCCTGGATCAGGATCAACGCCCACAGGAAATCGTTGAAGATCCACGTGAACTCGAGCGTCGCCAGCGCCGCCATGGCCGGCAGCGTCAGCGGCAGCATGATCTGCCGGTACACGCGGAACTCATTGCAGCCATCCATGCGAGCGGCCTCGAGGATCTCGCCGGGAATGGTGCGCATGTAGTTGCGCAGCACGAAGGTGCAGAAGCCGAGTTGAAACGCGGTGTGGAAAATGATGAGCGCCCAGTACGTGTTGTACAGCCCGATCGCGTTCATGAGCCGGAACACGGGGAGCAGCAGAATCTGGAACGGCAGCATCATGCCGGCGACGAAGATAAACAGAATGAGCCGGTCGAACCGGAACCGAAACCGCGAAAGCGCATACGCGGCCAGCGAGGACAGGAACAACGTGAACACCAGCGACGGCAGCGTGATGATGAAGCTGTTGGGCAGGTAGTGGGCCAGCCCGCCCCGCGTCCACGCCAGCACGAAGTTGTTCAGCGTGAACACGGTCGGCGCGGACCAGAATCCGCGCGCGAGGATATCGTCGTTGGTGCGCAGCGCGGTGATCAACGCGGTGATGACTGGCACGAGCCACAGCAGCGTCAGCGCATAGACGATGACATACAACATCGCGCGCTGGAGTGCGCCGGTCCGGTTGGTCGAAGTAGCGGTTGTCATGGCGCCCTCCTAATACTCCAGCTCTGAACGCAGCGTCTGCCACAGGTAGATGAAGATGAACCCGGCGCTGATGAGGAACAGGACCACCGCAATGGCCGCGCCGTAACCCATCTTGTAATTATTGAACGCCTCGATGTACATCATGTTGGCGAGCACGCTCGACGAATTCGCCGGCCCGCCGCGCGTCATCACGAAGACGAGGTCGAATGACCGCAAGGAGTCGATGATGCTGATGACGACGACGACGACTGTCACGGGGCTGAGCAGGGGCCAGATGACGTGCCGGAACGCCTGCCAGGGGTTCGCCCCGTCCACCATCGAAGCGTCGATCAGGGAGGGGTCCACACCCTGCAAGCCGGCCAGGTACAGCGTCATCACGTACCCCACCTGCCGCCAGATCGCCGCTGCGATAATGCACCACGTCGCCAGCCGGGGGTCGGCCAGCCACCCGGGCGGATCGGTGACTCCGACCGCGCGCAGCACGCTGTTGAACAACCCATTCGCCGGCTGATACATCCACCCCCAAATCAGGCCGATGACCACCGGCGCGATAATGTAGGGTGAGTAAAACGCCGACTTAATGCCCTTTGCGCCGGGGATGTTCCGGTTCAGCACCATGGCCAACGCCAAACCCAGGATGACAGGCGCGGTGATGAACGACACCACCCACTTCGCGTTGTTCGCAATCGCAATCCAGAAGACGCGGTCGTTGAACAGGCGCACGTAGTTGCGCAGCCCGATCAGCTTCGGCGCGGAGACGCCATCCCAGTTGGTCAGGCTGAGGTAAAACGAGTAGATCATCGGGCCGATGACCCACATGAGGAACATCGCCAACGGGATGGCCAGGAAGACGTAGGGGACCCACCAGGACTTGCTGCGCGCCCGCGGCGCGCGGCGAGCCGGGCGCGCTTTCTCGGCGGGGATGACCGGCGTCGCTGTCATCGTGCACCTCCCTGCTGCTCTTGTCACGTAAAGGCGCGCCGCGGCGGGCGCGCCTTTACGCTCCGTTCGCGCTTATTCCTCCGCGAAGATCAGCGCGCGTTCCTTTTCGAGATCGGCCAGGATCGTGTCGATCTGGGTCGGGTCAGTCCAGAAGGCCTGGAATGCCGCCATGCCCTTCTCGGCCATCTCCGGCGTCGTGTCCCGATCGTAGAACTGCGCGATGTAGTCCGCGGCCTTCAGCAGCTCCATGCCCTTCTGCGAAGCCGGGTCGAAGCCGCTGGTGTCGACCTCCGTGTTGGTCGGCAGCCGCTTCAGCTCCTTCGCGACGTACTCCTGCGCTTCCTTCGAGCCCAGGTAGGCCAGGAACGCCTTCGCAGCATCAGGGTGCGGCGCATTGGCGGCCGCGAAGTAACCGTCCGTCGGCGCATCCTCGCCGATCGGCACATTCGGATCGATGATGGGGAAGCGGAAGAAGTCGAAGTCGGCCTTGTTCTCCTCAGGGATCGAGTCCATGACGAACTGCCCCATCAGGTACATGCCGGCCTTCTCCTGCACGAGCTCCGGAATCACGTCCTGCCAGTCATAGGCGGCCGCATCTTCGATGAAGTAGCCCTTCTCCAGCAGCTCGGCCCAGTACTCGAACGTCTTCTTCACGCGCGGGTCGTCGTACTTTTCCTTGCCCAGCATCAGGTTGATGTGGAACTCAGGGCCGTTCACGCGCATGTTGAGGTAGTCGAACCACGCGGCCGCCGGCCAGGCATTCTTCGTGCCGCTGACGATCGGGGTGACGCCGTTCTCCTTCAGCGTCTCGCAGACCTGGAGAAACTCTTCCCACGTCTCCGGCGGCTCGAGGCCGAGCTTGTCGAAGACCTTCTTGTTGTAGTACACGGCCCACCAGTAGTAGCTGGTCGGGACGAAGTACTGCTTGCCGTCCACGGTGCTCAGCGCCTGGAAGCCCTTCGGGTAGGATTCGTTCCACCCTTCGCTGCTCCACACATCGCTGATGTCCAGGATCTGGCCCTTGTCGATGAAGAAGCGGGCTCGGTTGCCCGCGAACCACGTCATGACGTCCGGCGGCTGCGAGGAAGTCAGATAGGCGCGGATCGCCTGCTTGAAGTCCTCATGCGCCACCGTGCTATGCGTCACCGTGATGTTCGGATACTTCTCCTGGAACATCTTGACGATGTCCGCGTCAACCTGGCGCGGCGCCGGATCGCTCTGGTACGAGTTGTAGACCATATTGGTCACCGGCACCTGGGTGATTTCGATTGTCTTCTCGACCACCTGTGTCTGCACCACCGGCTTCTCGACCTCGACGACCTGCGTCTGGATCTTCTCGACGACCTTTTCCTTTTCGACAACCTGCGTCACGACCTTTTCCACCACCTGGGGGGCCGGCGCGGCGCAAGCGCCCAGCGCGATCAGCATACTGAGCATGACCAGCACGCTCGCGAACTTGAACCACTTGGACATAGTCAGACTTCCCTCCTTTGGGACTGGACGGGTGGATAACTCGCTGGCTGTAAATGGTCGGCGGGGTGTGAACTTGCTGCGTCACCTCCTCTGGGCCGGCGGCCCTGTGGATGAGCGGACGACAAGCTCGGAGACGAGCCGCACCGCGCGGCCGTCCTGAGCGCTGCCGGCAAGCGCGGCGATCAGCTGTTCCGCGCAGGTCTGGCCGATCGCAAATGTGTCCTGGCGCATCGTCGTCAGCGGCGGATCGAAGTACGACGCCAGGGGCATGTCATCAAAGCCGATCACCGAAAGGTCATCCGGGACTCGCAGGCCGCCGTCCCGCGCGGCGCGGATCAGGCCCACGGCCATGCGGTCATTCTGCGCGACTGCGGCCGTCGCTTCCGGCGGGATCGCGGCGAATGCCTCGTAACCCGACGTCGCGCTCCAGTCGCCCTCCAGCGTGAGCAACGGATCTCGGGAGATGCCCGCCGCGGCCAGCGCCTCCCGATAGCCCGCGTCGCGCTCGATAACGCAGTCCTCCTGCTGCGGACCGGTCACCTGCGCAATATTCGTGTGGCCGAGCGCCAGCAGGTGTTCGGTCGCCTGCCGAGCGCCGTCCCGGTTGTCCAGGTAGACGAGATGATTGACATCCTCGCGCGGGCAGCCGCCCATGAGCACAAGGGGAAAGTCCGCGGGCAGCGCGCTCACCGGCAGATCGACGTACGGGCTGATGACGATCAGGCCGTCAATGCGGCGCCGGGCGACCAGCGTCTCGACAACGGATTCGAACGGGCGGTCGTGGTACGATGCGAAAAGCAGATCGTATCCGTGCCGGCGCAGGACGGATTCCGCGCCCTCCATGTTTGAGGCATAGGTGAAATCAGTGAGGTTGGGCGCGACGCAGCCGAGAGTCCGGGTTCGCCCTTCGGCAAAGGATCGGGCGATGGCATGCGGCCGGTAGCCAAGCTGGTGGATGGCCGCTTCGACGGCTTCCCGCGTAGCCGCAGTCACCCCTGGCGCATGGTTAATGACGCGCGACACCGTCTGGTGGGACACGCCTGCCAGCGCGGCAACATCACGCATCGTTGGGTGCTTGGCGACAGCTCGGGACATGGGATAAAGGGCGGTGTTACCGGTCACATGTGACCGGTAACAAGACAATACGCCCGTTTCCCGAATTTGTCAAGACCCAAAAATAAAGCGGGGTTAGTCCGGGGACTTGCCGTTTGCCGCGAAATCCCGCCGCAGCAGCACCTTGACGACCAGCAGCGACAGGAACGCCAGCGCAATCAACACCACTGACAGCGCGAGCGCAACGTCCATGTTCATCTCGAAGCCGAGGTAAATGGCAAGGGGCATCGTCTGAGTGCGGCCGGGGAAGTTGCCCGCGAAAATGATCGTCGCGCCAAATTCCCCGAGCGCGCGCGCCCATGTGGTCGCGGCGCCGCTCAGAAGCGCAGGCCACGCCAGCGGCACCAGGATGTGCTGGAACAACTGCCAGGGATTGGCGCCGTCGATCTCCGCCGCCTCACGCGCCTCACCGTCAATGGCCGAGAAGCCGAGCGCGGCCGCCTTCACGTAGAACGGCGCGGCTACGAAGATCTGCGCGAGGATCACCGCGGCCGGCGTGAACGGCAGCGTAATCCCCGCCGCGTTCAGCGGCCCCGCGAAGACGCCGGATCGTCCGAATGCCATCAGCAGCGCGATGCCGGCCACCGACGGCGGGATCAGGATCGGCAGTTCGATGAACGTGTCGAGCGCGCGGCCAAAGCGGAGGTCCTGTCGCGCCAGCAGCAGCCCGACCGGCGTGCCGAGCGCAATCGCGAGCAGCGTGCTGATGGCCGTCGTGCGCAGGCTCAGTTCCAGCGCCGCGCGCGCTTGCGGCGTGCCCAGGCTCTCGACGAGCGCCTGGGGCGGCGTGCGGAAGAAGATGGCCAGGATCGGCAGCCCGATCAGCAGCAGCAGCGGGACGCTCAGCGCGAGCGTCGCCCACGACGGAATGCCCGTGCCAGGCCGCGCGCGCGGCGGCGAGCCGTCGCCGCGTCGAACGCGCGCCCGGCCGGTCTGCGCGTTTACGATGTCGCCTATGGCCGCCAACAGTCGCTCACTTCGCGCCTGCGCTGAGGAACCCGTGCCGGGCCAGGATCGCCTGTCCGGCGTCCGCCCTGACGAATGCGACGAATTTCGCGGCTGCTCCCGCATTCTCCGACTTCGCCAGGGCCGCGATGGGATAGGCGACGATCTGGTTGAATGCGTCGGGCACGTCGAGCGCGCTTACCTTCTCCCGCGCATCCCGCGTCACGTCGGTGGCATAGGCGACCCCCGCGTCCGCCTCGCCCAGCTGCGCCTTGCTCACGACCGCCTTGACATTTTGCTCGTAGGACACGACGTTTTCGAGCACGCGCTCCTTGAAATCCGCGCCGAACGCGGGGTCCGCGCCCATCTTGTCGAGCATGTCCAGGCTGTACTGGCCGACCGGCGCCGACTTGTCCGCCAGCACCAACTTAAGCCCCGGCTTCGCCAGGTCGGCGAGCGTCACCACCCCGCCGGGGTTCGCCCTGGGGAAGATCACGACCAATCGATTTCGCGCGAAAATCTGCTCCGCGCCGGGGACGATGAGCCCGGACGCAACCGCTGCGGTCATTTCCTTCTTGTTGGCCGAGGCCAACACGTCGGCCGCCGCGCCCTGCTCGAGTTGGGCGCGCAATTGCTGCGACCCGGCGAAGTTGAACGTGACGGGAGTGCCGGTCTCTGCAGTGAAAGCCGCGCCAATCTCATTGAAGGCTTCGGTCAGCGACGCGGCGGCGAACACCACGACGGGCGCGGGGGCCGGCGCGGCCGCAGCCGGCGCGAGGGCCGCCGGCGTCGCGCACCCAGCCAGCAGGGCGACGGCCAGGACGACGTTCGCGATCAAACACCAATTGCAGCGGGACAAGCCGTTGGGCAAGATGTTCTCCCTCATGAGATTGGCGCCGCACGGCGCGCGTACTCCGCGAGCCCGTCCAACGCCGCGATGCTGGCTTCGACCTGCCTGGCGCGCACCTCCAGCACGAGGCGCACGTATTCGTCCGCGGGCGCATTCTCCCGCTCGCGGCGCAGCCATTGACGCAGGTGCGCCTGCTGCGCGGCGATGATCTCCGCTGCGCACCGGGGATCGCGGCGCAGCGCGAGATGGACGCGCGCAAGGAACGCGGTGCGCAGCAGCCGCGGCCGCAGCTCGGGCGCGCGCAGCCACGCCTCGAACGCCTCTCGTCCCCTATCCGTCGGCGAGTAGATCGTCCGCGTTGGCCCCGCGCCCTTCCCCGCGCCGCTCTCGGCCACGTAGCCGCGTTCGCGCAATTTGCCCAGAAGGAAGTACACTTCGCTGCGGGCGAACCGCCAGATGACCGGCATGGCGGGATCTGTCGCCACGAGCTGCGCCAACTCGTACCCGTGCATCGGCCGCTCACAGAGCAGCCCGAGCAGGATCATTTCGCTCGACCAGGAAGCTTGCATGGCCCTCGCGCCGCTAGTCAGAATTTGAGTAACGCTATTCGAATTCTAACTAGCATCCGAAAGGGTGTCAAGTAGCGTACGCTGATTTGCTACGGCGCGCCGCTGCCGTATTGCGTATCGAGCACCGCAGAAGAAGGAGAAGCCATGAAACGCGTGCTACTCGTCCTGCTGATCGTCGGCGTAATCGCCTTCGTCGCGCTCCAGTTGATCCCGGTCAACCGCGCGAATCCACCCGTCGTGCGCGAGATCCAGTGGGACTCGCCGGAGACGCGCGCGCTGGCCGCGCGCGCCTGCTTCGACTGCCACAGCAACGAGACGAAGTACCCCTGGTACGCCACCATCGCGCCGCCCTCCCTTCTGATGAGCAACCACATCACCGAGGGCCGCGACAACATGAACTTCTCGGACTGGGACAACTACTACCTCGACTATGACGAGATCGAGGAACAGATCGTGGAGGGCAAGATGCCGCCGCGCAGCTATCTGTTGATGCACCCCGAGGCGCGGCTGTCCGACGCTGAGAAGCAGCAGTTGCTTGCGGGCTTCCGCGGGACCATCGAGGCCGATCCTGGGCAGTAGAGGATACGACAGGCTGCGTCAATATCGAATGAGTTAGCCGTTACATCTTTCATCCCGGCAGGCGCTAAGATCGGAGGGATTGTATTGACTTAATCGAGCCTGAGGAGTGACTGTGTGATGGAGCGTGAGTACTCGAAGGGCCGGCGCGCGTCGCTGGCCTTTTTCTTTGCCGCGGCGCTGGTCGCCGCGCTTGCGCTGACCGCCGCTGGGCTGCCCGCGCGGGCATTCACCGTGACGCCGGTCGCCTATCTGCCCTTCGTCGGCGGTGGCGCGGAGGTTGCGCCCCCTGCCACGCCGACGCCAACCGTCACGCCCGAACCCTCCCCCGTAGCCGGCCCGTATGACCAGCTTCATCTGGCCTGGACCGGCGACACCTCAACCACGCTCACCGTGGCATGGCGCACCTGGGAATCCGCGACGACGTCGTCGGTCATGCACCGCCGCGCCGGCGACGCCGCCTGGCAGACCACGACCGGCGGGGTCCGGCCATCCGGAACCGAGGGCAGTCTCCACGAGGTCACGCTCGCCGGGCTTCAGCCCGCCACCGCATACGAGTATCGGGTGCAGACCGACGCCGGCGGCTGGAGCCCGGTGCTCACCGCACGCACCGCCGCGCAAGGCCCGTTTGACTTCGACGCCGTCTTCATCGCCGACACCGGCCTCGTCGGCCGCCTCGACGGCCTCGCCACCGGCGCCCAGCAGGTCATCGACGAGGTCCGCAAGTTGGACCCGCTGCTGATCCTCGGCGGCGGCGACTACGCCTACTTCGACAAAGACAAGCGCTTTGGCACGCTCGACGAGACCATCGACGCCTGGTTCAATCAGATGATGCCGCTCGCGTCGCGCGCGCCGTTGATGCCGGCGTACGGCAACCACGAAGCCGACCCCGCGCTCGACGAGACGGGACCCGACCCGAACGATCCCGTCTGGCCGTGGAACTCGCGCTTCCCCCGGCCCAGAGCGGCATGGGGACCTATGACTACTCCTTCGACGTAGGCGACGTCCACTTCATCTCCATCTACGCGGCGCTCGACTACACGGCCGTCAGCGACGCGCAGCTTGCGTGGCTCGAGAGCGATATGGCCGCGGCGAAGGCCCGCGGCATGCGCTGGATTGTGCCGTTCTTCCACGTGCCCATGTTTAGCGATGGGACGAATCACGGGCCGAACACCTGGCTGCGCGAGAAGCTCGGCCCGGTCTTCGAGAAGCGCGGCGTCAAGCTGGTCCTGGTTGCGCACGACCAGTCCTACGAGCGCTCCTACCCGCTCACCGACGTTCCCAGGACCAACAGCGTCACCTCCGCGTCGCTTTCTTGCTACACGCAGTCAGACGGCGTGGTCTACGTCAAGGTCAGCCCTTCTGGCAAGGAGAGCAATATCAGCGGCGCATTCTCGCCGTTCAAGTCTGCGACCAAGCCGTACTGGACCGCGGTGCGCGACAACACGATGCACCACTTCGCGCGCCTCCGCGTCTCAGCCGCCGGCTCCATCACCGTCGAAGCGTTCGGCGTCGAGGGCGACGGCTCGCCTCCAGTGTTGCAGGACAGCTTCAAGGTGACGCTCGGGGCCTGCCCGTAACCCTCCCTCTAACATGAGGAGCATCCTGAGGAGATCGTCGCAGGGCGCGTACTGGAGCATCCTGAGCGGAGCGCCCGCAGGGCGCGCAGTCGAAGGGCGCTTCTCGCGGGCAGTCCCGAGTTTGACAGCCCACCCTTACTGTATGGTATAGTACACCCGTTCGAGCGCGCGATTGGCATGTCATACCAGATGCCGGAGCGCTGTGGCAGCGGACCGTGGCGCCAGCCGCCACCGAAGCACCGACACCGACGCCAACACCGACCGAGACACCTGTAATGGAGGGAGTGAGACCATGATTGGCACCCCGTATCCCTGCCTGTGGTTCAACGGGCAGGCCGAAGAAGCGGCGAAGTTCTACGCGTCCGTATTTCCAAACACGCGCATTCTTGAAACCTCGCGCTACCCTGACGCCATGCCCGAAATGGCCGGCCAGGTGCTAACGATCACGTTGGACATCAACGGCGCGCGCTTCATGGCGCTCAACGCCGGCCCGGATTTCACCTTCTCCGAGGCGATTTCGTTCGTCATGGAGTGCGACACGCAAGCGGAGATCGACGAGTTGTGGACGCGCCTCACCGAGCGCGGCGAAGAGTCGATGTGCGGCTGGCTCAAGGACCCGTACGGAGTTTCCTGGCAGATCGTCCCGCGCGTTCTCGATCAGATGATGGCCGACCCGGACCCGGCGAAGGCCAACCGGGTCACACAGGCCATGCTGCAAATGCGGAAGTTGGACATCGCCGCGCTGCGCCGCGCGTACGATCAGGCGTAAACGGTCAAACGGGGGCGCGCATGACGCTTCGGCTCCGTTCGCGGGCGCTTGCGTGCCTCCTTCTCGCCGCGCTGATCCTTGGCGGCTGCGATCTCGCCGCCTTTCCCGTGGGCGCTCCGGCGCCCGCGGTCCTGCCCACCCCCGTCAGGCCGGTCGAGGCGCGCGTCGCCTACGTCATTGACGGGGACAGCATCGCGGTCGACATCGACGGTCGGCGCTTCCAGGTGCGCTATATCGGCGTCGACACGCCCGAACTCCACGACGAGAACACCGGCAACGCGCAGCCCGGCGCGCAGGAGGCAGCCAATGCCAACCGCGCGCTCGTCTCGAACAGGATCGTTCGCCTGGAAAAGGACGTCTCCGAGACTGACCGCTATGGCCGGCTGCTGCGCTACGTCTGGGTGGGCGAGGCAATGGTCAACGCCGAACTGGTTCGCCAGGGCTACGCGCAAGTCAGCTCCTTCCCGCCCGACGTCCGCCACATCCCTCTTTTCCTCCAGCTGCAGGCCGAGGCGCAGCAGGCGCGACGCGGCCTGTGGGCCGCGCGTTGACAGGCTTCGCTCCAACGCGTACAATCAGCCGGTTTGCTTGGGGGAGGCTGTCTCTTGAAGAACAACGGCACGCTCGTCGCGTTCCTGTCTTATGTAATCTGGGGGTTCCTGCCGCTCTACTGGCATGCGCTCGACGCTCTGTCTCCGGCCGAGATCCTGGCGCACCGCATCGTCTGGTCGCTCGTCATGATCCTCGGCGCGCTGGCCCTCATGCGGCGCTGGACCTGGCTCGGAGATGTCCGTCGGCGTCCGACGGCTTATGGGCGCTACGTCGTCACCGCGATCATTCTCGCAGTCAACTACGGGGTTTACCTGTGGGCAAACAACAGCGGCCACCTGGTCGAGGCGAGCCTCGGCTACTTCATCAACCCGCTCATTAATGTGCTGCTCGGGATGATCTTCCTGCGCGAGCGGCTGCGTCCATGGCAGGCCGTCGCGGTCCTGGTCGCGCTCGCCGGCGTGGTCTACCTGACCGTCGACTACGGCCGGCTGCCGTGGATCGCGCTCACGCTCGCGCTCTCCTTTGGCACATACGGCCTGCTGCGGAAAACTGCGGGGTTGGGGTCCATCGAGGGGCTTACTTTGGAGATGGCCGTGCTCTTCCTGCCGAGCCTGGCCTACCTGCTCGTTCTGGCGGGGCAGGGAGTGGGCGCGTTCGCCAACTCATCGCCCTCCACGAACCTGCTGCTGGTCGGCGCGGGCGCGGCGACCGCGGTCCCCATGCTCATGTTCACCTACGGCGCGCGCCGGGTGACCATGACCACGCTGGGCATCCTGCAATACGTCGCGCCGACGCTCCAGTTCCTCATCGGCGTCTACATCTTCGGCGAGCCGTTCGACCAGTCGCGCCTGATCGGATTCGTGGTGATCTGGATCGCGCTGGCGATCTATTGGATCGAGGGATTCGCCATGTACCGGAAGCGAAACTCAGCGCAGATGACGCAGATGCGGGCGGAGTAACAGGATTCGTAAGTGATCCTGCTACTCCACCTCAATCTGCGTCATCCGCGTTGAATTCTTACATCCCCGCGCCGTACTCTGCCTTGAACGCGCCGGCAAGCTCCGCGGCCCAGTTGTCCACTGGCGCGAGCCGGCCAAAGAAGAAGCGCAGCACCGGCGGCTCCTGCACGAACTTGAGGCCGTGGATCATCTCGCGGTTGCGGTAAAGCCAGGCCAGGCGGTCGACCGCGTATTCGATGTGCGACATGGTGTACGTGCGCCGCGGCACCGCGAGCCGCGCCAGTTCCAGGTCCGCCATCATTTCCGCGCCCGTGTGCGGATCGCGGTCGGTCGAGATCGTGCCGCGCTCCATGCTGCGGATGCCCGACGCAATGTAGATTGCCGCAGCCACCGCGCCCGCAATGTACTGGTTCTGCGGCAAGTGCGGAGCGAAACGCCGCGCATCAATGTGGCACGCAAGGCCGCCCGCCGGCGTCACCACAGGCACGCCCTCTTCGCACAGCCGCTCTACGAAGTAGCGCACGAACTCCGCGCCCGAGCCCGCCACCATCGGGTCGGTCATCTCGCGCAGGCCCACCGCCATCGCCTCAACTTCTTTCGTGGACATGCCGCCGTAGGTCGCAAACCCCTCGTACACCGGCAGCCAGTTGAGGATCTGCGTGTAGTACTCGTCGTTGTTTGTCGCGATCAAGCCGCCGCGCACGGCCGCCGACTTGCGCCCCGAGAGATACATGATGTCGACGAACTCCATCATGCGCAGGATGACGTCTGCGATCGAACATTCCTGGCACTCGGCCTCGCGCTCGTGGACCAGATACGCGTTCTCCGAGATGAGCGACGCATCGAAGACCAGCGGGATGCCATGCTTCGAGGCAATCTCCTTGACGCTCCGCAGGTTGTCCATCGAGAACGGCTGCCCGCCGATCAGGTTGGTCGTCGCTTCCATTCTGACGTAGCCGACGTTCTCCGCGCCCACCCGCTCGATTGCAGCCTGGAGCTTGGCCAGGTCCATGTTGCCCTTGAACAGGTCGGTCGAGTCGGTGTTGAGCGCCTCGTCCCCGAAAAGCTCCAGCACGGTGCCGCCTGCAAGTTCCACGTGCGCGCGGCTCGTCGTGAAGTGATAATTCATGATGGCATAGCCGCCGGGCTTGATGAAGACCTTGGCGAGCAGATGCTCGGCCGCGCGGCCCTGGTGGACGGGGAGCGTATGCTTGAAGCCGAAGACGTCCTTGACCGAGTCGGCCAGCTTGTAGAAGCTCTCCGAACCGGCGTATGCGTCGTCCGCGACCATCATCGCGGCGAGCTGGTTGTCGCTCATCGCATTGGTGCCGCTGTCGGTGAGCATGTCAAGGAAGATGTCGCGTGTGCGCAGAAGGAAGGTGTTGTAGCCCGCCTGCTCGATTGCCGCAAGCCGCTGATCGACCGGGGGCAGGTCGGTCCGCTGGATGATCTTGACCTTGTGGGCCTCGACCGGGATCTGTCTGCCGTTGCTAAGTCGCACGAACATGGATGCTCCTCCGTCCGGTGAGTGGCCAGGTCAGAGCGCGCGGACAAATGGGATCGCGGCGAGACGGACACCGGCTCCAGGCTGCAGCACGGGCAAGGTGCGGTTCAGGACGAAATCGCAGCGCTGGGCGCGCGGCCGGCAAGAAGGCGCGCCACAAGGCACATCCGACGCGGCCGGCATCGGCCAACACGCTCAACGCTGAGACCTGGCGGGGAAGATGGGCGCCTGCGAGGGGCAGGCGTCAGCGTCGCGCACGCTTCGCTGATGTTCGCTAGTATAGCCGCGGCCCGCGCAAACAGGCAAGTTGTGTTGTTGCTGCGACGCCGCGCGCAACAACAGGGACAAAAGTCGCTGTTCAGCCCGCTGCGGAGTGTATAATGGGCTGGCAGTTACCTTATAGGTTGGCGCGGAGGGAAAACGCGTGGAACGCATCGAACTGAAGAATCAGCACATCCGCATGACGCGCGAGGCGCGCACGATTGAAGCGATGGTGCTCATCTACTGCCACGACAAGCACGGCACGCGCGGGGAATCGCTCTGCGCCGAGTGCCAGAGCCTGTTGACGTATGCCGGCGCGCGGCTGGACAAGTGCCCGTACCAGGAGGGCAAGACTACGTGCGTCAAGTGCCCGACCCACTGCTACAAGCCGGACAAGCGCGCGGCGGTGCGCGAAGTCATGCGCTACGCCGGCCCTCGCATGATGTTCCGGCACCCCTATCTTGCCATTATGCATCTGCTCGTCGACGGCCGCCGCGAACAGCCTGAGCGCGTTGGGAAGAAGGTTCGCGAGACAACCTCGTAGGGCTGACGCATACCGAGCCGAGACCTGTCGGGTCTGCCAAGCCTGATAGGTCCATTATTGCGTTCCGTATCCGCCCCCGCCCGGCGTCTCGATGCGCACGCGCTCGCCCCGACGCGCATCGAACGTGACCTTCCCCGGCAGTTCCACATCCTCATCGGAGAGCCTGAGCAGCCGGTTCGCGCCCCGCGCGCCGTCCGCGCCGCCTGCCAGCCCATACGGCGCGCCCTCGCGTCGCTCCGAGAGGATCGTCACCGTCGCGTCCGCCAGCAGTTCGATCTCGCGTATGAGTCCGTCCCCTCCGCGTTGCGCGCCGTCGCCACCCGACCCCCGCCGGAGCGCGTACTCGGTCACGCGCAGCGGGTAGGCGTACTCCAACGCCTCGGCCGGCGTGTTGAGCGTGTTCGTCATGTGGACGTGGACGCCCGAGAGACCGTCGGCCGTCGCGCTCGCGCCCATGCCGCCGCCGATCGTCTCGTAATATGCGAAGGCCCCCCCTCCGCGCGGGTCCGTTCCGCCGATGGTCACGTTGTTCATGGTGCCCTGCGACGCGGCCGGAGCCTTTCCGGGCAGCGCCCGGCTGAACGCGCCCAGCACCGCATCCACGATCCGCTGCGAGGTTTCCACGTTCCCTGCCGCGACCGCGGCCGGGAACCGCGCATCCACCACCGACCCAGGCTCGGTCACCACCCGCACGCGGCGGAAGATGCCTGCGTTCGCCGGCGCGGCGGGATCGTCGATCAGGCAGCGCACCACATAGTAGACCGCGGAGAGCGTGACAGAGCGCACCGCGTTGAGCCCGCCGCGCACCTGCCGCGCGGAGCCGGTGAAATCCACCAGCAGCTCCGCGTCACGCGGTTCGACCGCGACGCGAATGGCGATCTCCCGCGTGCCGAACCCGTCGTCGTCCACAGTGTCCGCAAACTCGAACCGGCCGCGCGGCATCTCGGCCAGCAGCGCCAGCGCCGCGCGCTCCGCGTAGTCTTGCAGACGCCCCATGTACTCCGCCAGCACCCCGCGGCCGTGCCGCTCAGCCAGCTCTTGCAGACGCCGCGCGCCGAGCCGCTGCGCGGAGAGTTGCGCGCTCAGGTCGCCCAACCGCTCGCCGGGGGTCCGGCTGTTCCGCGTGATGAGGTCCAGCACGCCTTCGTCGAGTTCCCCGCCCCGCTGCAGCAGCACGGGCGGAACGATCAACCCCTCCTGGTACAGTTCCGTTGCCAGCGGCATGGAGCCGGGCGCGATGCCGCCGACGTCCGCGTGGTGCGCGCGGGAAGCCACGTAGCCGAGCAGGTGGCCCGGTTCCGCGGCGCCGAAGACGGGCGAGACCATCGTGATATCGGGCAGGTGCGAACCGCCCGCGTAGGGATCATTCAGCGCGACGATGTCGCCGTCTGCTAGCTGCGGGAACCGTTTGATGGCTGCGGCGACCGACATAGGCATCGCGCCGAGATGCACGGGGATGTGCGCCGCCTGCGCCACCATCGCGCCGCCCGCGTCAAACACCGCGCACGAGTAATCGCGGCGCTCCTTGATGTTGGGCGAGTACGCCGTCCTTCCCAGCGCCGCGCCCATCTCTTCGGCCACCGCGGAGAGCAGGCTGTTCATAATCTCCAGCAAGACGGGGTCGTAATCAGCCATTCGCCGCCTCTGCCACCAGGTTCAGCCAGGGATCGACGCGCGCCCGCCAGAATGGCAGAAGGACCGTCGTCGCATCCTCCTGCGCGACCAGCGCAGGGCCGATCAACTCATGTCCGGATTCGAGCCGGTCGCGCAGGTACACGGGCGCCTCTCGCCACCGGCCCGCGCTGCGCATGCGCGTTTCGCCTGCCTGCGCGGCGGCCGGATCGGTGGACGACGCCGGCGGCGCGGCGGCAAATTCCGGCTTCGCCCGCCGCCCGCGCGCGGTCAGTCGCACGTTGACGATCTCCACCGGAGCGTCGGGCCGCGCATAGCCGTAGCGGGTCTCGTGCCGCCGGTGGAACTCGGCCAGCGCGCGCTCGAACGCGCCGACGTTCCCCGCCTCAAGCGGGACGGTTAGCTCGAACGACTGCCCCTGGTAGCGAACGTCAAGCGCCCGTTCCAGCACCCCCGCTGGGCTCGCGAACTCGCCGGGCATCTCGGTCTCGAATCCCTCGCTCGCCAACGCCTCCAGCCCCGCCGCTTCCAGCCCCGCGAACGCTGCGCGACACGCCCGCCATGCGCCCTCCGGCGATTGCTCGTGCGGCCGGACCATTACGGTCCGCGAAGTGTCCGCGGTGAAATCGGCCAGCGCCAACCCAAGCGCGGAAAGCACGCCCGGATGCCGCGGGATCAGCACGCGGGGGATGCGCAGCGCCTCGGCCAGCGAGCACGCATGGATCGGCCCCGCGCCGCCAAAAGGCAGCAGCGCGAACTCGCGCGGATCGGCCCCGCGCGCCACCGATATGACGCGCAGCGCCTGCTCCATGCGCGCGTCAGCCACCCTGATAACGCCCTCCGCCGCCTCCTCCACCGCCATGCCAAGCCGCCGCGCCAGCGCCGCGCCCGCGCGCTCCGCTGCGTCCCGGTCCAGCCGCATCCGCCCGCCGAGGAAGTAATCGCCGTGCAGTCGGCCGAGCAAGAGGTTCGCGTCGGTGACGGTGAAACCCTCTCCCCCGCGGCCGTAGCACGCGGGGCCGGGATTGCTCCCCGCACTCTGCGGGCCGACGCGCAACGCGCCGCCCGCGTCGACCCATGCGATCGAACCGCCGCCCGCGCCGACGGTGTGAATGTCGATCATAGGCACGCGCGCGGGCCAGCCCTCCACGCTCCCCTCCGATGTGCGCGTAATGCCACCGTCGCCGCGCGACGCATCGACCAGTGTCGCGTCCGTCGAGGTGCCGCCCATGTCAAAACCAATCACGCGCGGGAAGCCGGCGCGCGTCGCCACCTGCAGCGCGCCCAGCGCGCCCCCGGCCGGCCCCGACAGCAACGTGCGCACCGCCTGCTTGCGCGCGGCCTCCGCGCCCAGGATGCCGCCCGACGACTGCATAATCCACAGCGCGCGCCCGCCCAGCCCCGCCTCCAGCCGGTCGACGTACTCGGCCATGAGCGGCGACACGTAGGCATTGAGGACGGTGGTCGACGTCCGCTCGAACTCGCGGAATTCGGGCAGGATCTCGGACGAGAGGGAGACAAACAGGCCACGCGCCCGCGCCATCTCCCCGATGAGCCGCTCGTGCGCGGGGTTGGCGAACGAAAAGAGCAGGCACACGGCGAGCGATTCCGCCCCCGCGGCCGCGACCCGGTCCAGCACGCGCTCCACTTCGGCAATTGCGAGCGGTGTCAGCGTCGCGCCTTCCGCCGCGACGCGTTCGTTGACCTCGAAACGCAGCTCGTCAGGCGCCGGGCTCCAGCGCGGCGGAAATGACAGCCGGTATAGCTCCGGCCGCGTCTGCCGGCCGATGACGAGCGCGTCGCGAAAGCCCTGCGTTGTGATGAGCGCAGTCCTCGCGCCGCGATGTTCGAGCAGTGCGTTCGTGGCAACCGTCGTGCCGTGCGCGATGACCGCATCCGCAGGCACGCCGAGCCGCTCGATGCCTTCGAGAACGGCCGGCGAGGGATCGGGTCGCGTGGAGAGCACCTTCGTGATAGTAAGCCGGCCGTCGACGAGATGGACGAAGTCGGTGAACGTCCCGCCTACGTCGACGCCGAGGATGGATGGCTGGCCGATAGCGGACTCCTTGGGTCGTTAGGTTGGGCCGATTATAATCTCGCCATGCCTTTCGCGCATCTTGAGGTCCATTCCAACCTGACGCTGCTCGGCGCGACGCCCTCGGTCGACGCGCTTGCGGTGCGGGCGGCCGCGGAGGGGATGCCGAGCCTTGCCCTGACCGACACAAACGCGCTCTATGGCGCGGTCGCTTTTGCGCGCGCCTGCGAAAAGGCCGGCGTTCGGCCGGTCATCGGCATGACGGTCACGCTGCAACTGCCGTCGCTCAACGGCCGCGCGGCGCTCGCCTCCCACGACGACCCGGGGCAGCTCGTCCTCTTGGCGAAGAACCCCGCTGGATATCGCTCGCTCTGCCGGCTCTCCACCCTCGTCCAGGGCAGCCCTGAACGCGAAGCCGTTGCGGCGCGCGGGCTGCGCTGGGAGGACGTCGCCGCGCACCGGGCCGGCACGTTCGATGAGAGCGCCGCCCTTGCGCTGGAAATGGACGGCCCGGCGGACGCAGCCCGCGCGTCCGAACTGGCCGCGCTCGCCCGCCGCCTTGGCCTGCCCCTTGTCGCGGTCCGGCCGATCTACACGATGACCCCCGACGAGGCGCCCCGGTTGCGGCTGCTTGCGGCCATCCGGGCTAACCGTCCGCTCGATCGGATCGAATATGAGGAGGGCGAAGAGGACGAGGCGCGGGAAGACGCGTCCGCCGGGTTGTGGGAGCGCGCCCCGGTCGCAGCGAACTGGCCCGCTGCCACCCCTGGGAACGTCACACGCCGCGGAGAGCCATCGCCTGAGCGCGAGACGCACTGGCTGAGCGCGCAGGAGATGGCCGCGCGCTACGCGGGCTACGAGCGGACGCTCGAGGCGGCGGGAGAGGTCGCGGCCGCATGCGGGCCGTGCCTGCCCGACGGCCGCCCCATCTGGCCGAGCCTCGACCTGCCGCAGGGCCAGACGCCCGACGACGCGCTCCGCGCGCTTGC
>JALOOB010000109.1 GCA_025454635.1 Anaerolineae bacterium | reverse complement strand
CAGGGACAGACCGGCCTCTCGGTCGCGTTCGACATGCCCACCTTGTACGGCTACGACACCGACGCGCCCGAAGCTATCGGCGAGTTCGGCAAGTGCGGCGTCGCGATTTCGTCGCTGGCCGACATGGAAGTGCTGCTGGACGGCCTCCCGCTTGACCAGGTCACCACCTCGATGACGATCAACAGCCCGGCCGCGATCATCTGGGCGATGTACATTGCCGCGGCGGAGAAGCGGGGCGTCCACCGGTCGAAGCTGGGCGGCACGATCCAGAACGACATCCTCAAGGAGTATATCGCGCAGAAGGAGTTTCTCTTTCCGCCCGCGCCGTCGATGCGCCTGGTGGTCGACACGATCGAGTTCGGCGCGCGAGAGATGCCGAAGTGGAACACGATCAGCATTTCGGGCTATCATATCCGCGAGGCGGGCTCGACGGCCGCGCAGGAGTTGGCCTTCACGCTGGCGGACGGGTTCGCGTATGTTGAGGCCGCGCTGGAACGCGGGCTTGACATCGATGAGTTTGCCCCGCGGCTGTCGTTCTTCTTCAACGCGCACAGCGAGTTCTTCGAGGAAATCGCCAAGTTCCGCGCGGCCCGGCGCATCTGGGCGCGCGCGCTGCGGGAGAAGTACGGCGCGAAGGACCCGCGCTCGTGGATGCTGCGCACGCACGCGCAGACGTCGGGGGTGAGCCTGACCGCGCAGCAGCCCGAGGTGAACGTCGTGCGGGTTGCGCTCCAGGCGCTGGCGGCGGTGCTCGGCGGGACTCAGAGCCTGCACACGAACAGCATGGACGAGGCGCTGGCGCTGCCGTCCGAGAAGGCGGTGACGATCGCGCTGCGCACGCAGCAAGTCATCGCGGAGGAGAGCGGCGTTGCGAGCACGCTCGATCCGCTGGGCGGGTCGTTCTTCATTGAGGCGCTGACCGACAAGATGGAAGCGGAGGCGAACGCGTATTTCAGCAAGCTCGAGGCGCTCGGCGGGGTCGTTCCGTCGCTCGAAGTCGGTTTCATGCAGCGCGAGATCGCGGAAGCGGCCTTCCGCTTCCAGCAGGAGGTCGACCGGGGCGAACGGACCATCGTCGGCGTGAACGATTATGTGAGCGGAGAAGTCGCTGGCCCGGCTGCGCGACGCGGCGCGGGGCGCGGATAATCTGATGTACCCGATTCTCGACGCGGTCAATGCGTATGCGACGCTCGGGGAGATTACCGATGTGTTCCGCGAGGTGTTCGGGGAATACCAGGAGCCGGTCTTTTTTTAGTCGACGATGCAAGAGAACCGCCTGGCTAAGACAATTCGCGAGTCGGTAGTACAATATCCGGCGAAGTCCGACAAGTCTGCTCACGGATTAAGGAGCGAGGAAACGTAATGGCGGATCGCAAGATACGGGTGCTCGTGGCGAAGCCGGGGCTGGACGGCCACGATCGGGGCGCCAAGGTGGTCGCGCGCGCGCTGCGCGACGCGGGCATGGAAGTGATCTATACGGGCATCCGGCAGACGCCGGAGATGATTGCGGAGGCCGCGCTGCAGGAGGACGTGGACGTGGTCGGCCTCTCGATTTTGTCGGGCGCGCACATGGCGCTCTGCCCGCGCATTATCGAGCTGCTGCGCGGCCAGGGGCTCGACGACGTGGTGGTGCTGGTCGGCGGCATTATCCCGGACGACGACGTGGCGCCGCTGCGGGAGATGGGTGTGAAGGGCGTCTTTGGCCCTGGCACGAGCACTCAGGACATCATCGACTTCATCCGCCGGGAAAAGGGCGAACCGGCCCCGGCGTAGCATGGCGACGCAAGATAGCGTAACCGGCCTGGTCGAGCCGCTCCTGGCGGGCAACAGGCGGGCCCTGGCGCGGGCCATCTCCCAGGTTGAAGACGAGGCGGCGGATTCCCACGCGCTGCTGGCAGCCCTCTATCCGCACACCGGACGCAGCCATATCGTCGGGGTGACCGGCGCGCCCGGCACAGGCAAGTCGACGCTGGTGAATGCGCTGGCGCGGGCCTTCCGGGGGGAGGGCAAGACGGTCGGCATCATCGCGGTCGATCCGACGAGCCCCTTTTCCGGCGGGGCGCTGCTGGGCGACCGGGTGCGCATGCGCGATCTGGCCGGGGATCCGGGCGTGTTCATCCGCAGCATGGCGACGCGCGGGAGCCTGGGCGGGCTGGCGCGCGCGACCGGCGACGCGCTAAGCGTGCTCGACGCGGCCGGGTTCGACCGCATCCTTGTCGAGACCGTCGGCGTGGGCCAGGCCGAGATCGACATTGCGGCGGCCGCGCACACGACCGTCGTGGTCGAGGCGCCGGGGCTCGGGGATGAGGTGCAGGCGATCAAGGCGGGCGTGCTCGAAATCGCGGACGTGTTTGCGGTGAACAAGGCCGACCGCGACGGCGCAGATCACACGATGATGGCGCTGCAGATGATGCAGGGGCTGGCGCCGGCGACGCAGGGGCACCACCGGCCCGCGTCCGGCCACGGCCACGCCGAGCCGGGCGCGCAGGGCGATGGGAGCTGGTTGCCGCCGATCGTCAAGACGGTCGCGGTGCGCGGCGAGGGCGTCGCGCAACTGGCGGGCTGGATCGAGCGACACCGCGAATATCTGGCCGCGACCGGGCAACTGAGCCGGCGGGAGGAGGCGCGTGCCGCAAACACGCTGGACCACATCCTGCGAGACCGCCTGCTCGCCGAACTGACGCAGCGGCTGCCTGACGGCTACTTGCGCCAAGTGGCCGGGGAAATCGCGCGCCGCGAACATGACCCCTATTCAGTGGTCGACCGGATATTGAGTGCCTATGGCTGTCCCTGAGCGGTTGAGCACCGCCTTTTTCATTTACAACCCGGCGGCCGGTCAGCACCCACCGGAGGCCGAGATGAAGGAGGCGATCCGGCTGCTCGAAGCGAACGGCGTGCGCGTGCTCGCAGTTAAGGCGACGCTAGGCCCGGGAGACGCGACGACTTACGCGCGCGAGGCCGCGGCGCTGAATTGCGACGCGGTGTTTCTGTCGGGAGGCGACGGCACGATCGCGCAGGCGGCCGACGGCCTGATCCACACGCGGACCGCGCTGGCGATCCTGCCGGGCGGAACGGGCAATGTGCTGGCGCGGCAACTCAACCTTCCTATTCCGAGCCCGCTGCATCCGAAGGCGTTTCTGGACGCGACCCGCTGCGCGCTCAACGGAGAGATCCGCGCCGTCGACGTTGGGCGAGTAACGCTGCAAGGCAAGCTGCAACGGCATTTTCTCTCCTGGGCGGGCGTGGGGTTCGACGCGATGGTTAACCGCAGCGTCAACTCGGACCCCGCCCGCAAGAAGCAGTTCGGCATCGCCGCGTTTATCCTCGCCGCGTTCCTCACCCTGCGCGACCTGGCCGGCACTTCCGTCCGGTTGCGAGTCGACGGGTACCGGGCGAACCGGCGCATCGTCATGTTGGTCGCAAACAACATTCAGCTCTACGGCGTGTTTTTCCGTATGGCGCAGGATGCGGTGATCGACGACGGCGCGCTGGACTTCTACGCGTTCCAGGGCAACGGCCCCGCGCGGACGCTGCTCCACGCAGCGCGGCTGGCGGTGAGCCGGCATATCGACGATCCCGAAGTGGATATTTACCGGGCGCGGCGATTGGAGATCACCAGCGCGAAGCCCCTGCCCGTGCACGTCGACGGCGATTACGTCGGCGAAACGCCCGCTACTATCGAAGCGATTCCGCGGTCGCTGCGGCTGCTTGTCCCCACCAGCGCGCCGGCCACGCTCTTTGCGAATGGCCTGCGCCAACAGTCGAAGGAGACCGCGGTTGCGTGGATGCAGCGGATGGCGCGGAACGCGCATAACGCCATCCGACCGGAACAAAGCAAGTGAGAGGAGCACCCCCCCGTGAAGTACCTCAATGTCCTGCTGATCTTTGCGCCGGTTGCCATTCTTGGACGCGTGCTCGGTTGGTCGCCGACACTGGTCTTCATCACATCCGCGCTGGCGGTGATCCCGGCCGCGGGGCTGCTCGGGCAAGCGACCGAAGAGATCGCGGTGCGGACCGGGCCGCGCGTCGGGGGGCTGCTTAACGCAACGCTAGGCAATGCGGCCGAACTGATCATCACGCTCTTTGCGATTCGCGCCGGGCTGCTGGAACTGGTCAAGGCTTCGATCACCGGCTCGATCATCGGCAATATCTTGCTGGTGATGGGCCTGTCAATCCTCTTCGGCGGGATCAAGAACGGCACGCAGCGCTTCGACCGGACGCAGGCGGGCGCAAACGCGGTCCAGCTGATCCTCTCGGTGCTGGCGCTGATGATCCCGTCGCTGTTCTTCTTCGCGCATACGGAGAACACCGGCCCGGTCGAATACCTGAGCATCGGCACGGCCATTGCGATGCTCGTCATTTACGCGCTGGGCCTGGTCTTCGCGTTCCGCTTCATCAACCCGGAACCGGCGCTCGGACACGAAACGCAGGCCGAGCATCACGGGGGCTGGCCGGTTCGCACCACCCTGCTTGTCCTGCTTGGCGCGACCGTGCTGATCGCCGTGTTGAGCGAGGTCCTGGTGGGTTCGGTCGAGCCGATGGTGGCGAATCTCGGCGTGTCCGAGTTCTTCATCGGCATCATCATCGTGCCGCTCGTAGGCAACGTGGCGGAGCACCTGGTCGCGGTGCAAACGGCCATCAAGAACAAGATGGAATTGAGCATGGCGGTTTCACTCGGGTCGAGCCTGCAAATCGCGCTATTCGTCGCGCCGGTGCTTGTGTTCCTCAGCATCCTGCTCGGCAACCCGATGACGCTCGTGTTCAACCAGTTCGAGATCATCGCACTGTTCACCGGCACCCTCATCGCCGCGTTCGTGGCAATGGACGGCGAGAGCAACTGGCTGGAGGGCGCGCAGTTGCTGGCGCTGTACGTGGTGCTCGCGTTGGCGTTTTTCTTCCTGCGCACGCCGACCTTTCACTAATCGACCCTTGAAGACCTGTCCGGTTGCCTCAGCCGAGCTGAGGGTGGAAATCCGACAGGTCCGGAGCTAACTGATGCCGCAGACCCTGACCGTTTCGCAGGTCACCGCCTATATCAAGTCCATCTTTGCGGAAGATGCGCTGCTGCCCGACGTCTGGATTAGCGGCGAAGTCTCGAACTTCAAGCAGGCGGCTTCGGGCCACTGCTACTTCACGATCAAGGACGGCGGCGCGTGTCTCAAGTCGGTGATCTGGCGCACGGCGGCCGCGCGTTTGACGCTGCCGCGCGACGGCGACGCGGTCGTGGCGCACGGCAATGTCTCCGTGTACGAGCGGGACGGCATCTACCAGTTCTATATTGACCACCTGCAGGCTGCGGGGGCCGGGCGGCTGTGGCAGGAGTTCGAGCGGCTGCGCGGGCAACTCGCGGCGGAGGGGCTGTTCGACGAGGGGCGGAAGCGGCCGATCCCGGAGCGGCCCAGGCGCATCGGCGTCGCGACGTCGGCAAATGCGGCGGCATTGCGCGATATCCTGCGGACCCTCTCCGCGCGTTACCCGCTTGCGGCGGTGGCGCTGGCGCCGTGCAGCGTGCAGGGCGCGGACGCGCCGCCGGCGATCTGCGCAGCCATCAGCCTGCTGAATCGGTGGTCGGCCGAGCGTGAGCGGCTGGACGTCATCATTCTGGCGCGTGGCGGCGGCTCCATCGAGGAGCTGTGGGCGTTTAATGACGAGCGGGTGGCGCGCGCGATTGCCGCATCCGCCGTCCCGGTCGTCACCGGTGTGGGTCACGAGACCGACTTCACCATTGCCGATTTCGTGGCCGACCGCCGCGCGCCGACGCCGACGGGCGCGGCGACTTCCTGCGCGCCCGACATTCGCGACGTGCGGCCCGCAGTGAACGCGCTTGCGGAGGCGGCGGCCGAATTGATGGCCGAGCGGCTCGCCGGGGCGCGGGAAGATGTGACGCGGCTGGCCGCGCGCAGCCGCCGCGCGTCGCCGGAACGGCGGATCGCGAGCGACCGCCAGCGCCTCGACGACCTGCAGCGACGGTCGGCGCTGGCGATGTCCCATGCGCTCGGCGATGCGCGGGGGCTGGTGGCGGGGCTGCAATTGCAGTTGGCCGCGCTTAACCCGCAGCGCGTGCTCGACCGCGGCTACGCGATCGTGTTGCGCGATAACAGCATCGTCGTGTCGACCCGCCAGGTGGCGGGGGGTGATGCGATCACGGTCCGGGTGGCGGACGGGACTTTTGATGCCACCGTCGAAGGATAACGATATGTCGGTCGAAGAACGCACCTTTGAGGAACTGTTCGCGGAATTGGAAGAGACGGTCCGCAGGCTCGAAGGCGGGGAGCTACCGCTAGGCGAATCTCTCGCCCTGTTCGAGCGCAGCACCGCGCTGGCGGAGCAGTGCAACACGCTGCTCGACCGCGCCGAGTTGCGCGTGCGCCAGCTCATGCAGAGCGCGGACGGCGGCCTGGCCGACCAGCCGTTCGAAGGCTGGCAGGGCTAATCTCCCTCACTGTCACATCCCGCGCTCCGGCGGTGTTTAACAGGTCAGAAGAGCGCTTTTCAAGGACATCGCCGGATGGTCAACTTCGCCGCAGCGCGGTCGCAGCCCGTCCCTTACGAGCAAACCGTGTCGGGTGACTTCGACGCCCTGTTCCTGGCCCATTACGTGGCCGTGTTCCGGCTCGCATACCGGCTGGCCGGCACGCGGGAAGAAGCCGAGGACCTGGCGCAGGAAACATTCGCCCGGCTCCATGCGTCGCCGCGCATATGGACCGCGGAGCCCGGCGCGCTCAAGGGGTGGCTCTACCGGGTAGTCACAAACCTCGCATACAACGCGGCGCGCACGTCGGGGCGGCGCCGGCGGCGCGAAGATGTGGTGTTTGCCGAAGCGGCGCGCAGGACTGCGCCCGACCCGGCGGACGTTGCCGAGGAGGCCGAGCGCCGCGAGAGCGTGCGCGCGGCGCTGCTCCGGCTGCCCGAGCGGCAGGCGCAACTGCTTCTGCTCCGCCATGCGGGGCTGTCGTACAGGGAACTGGCCGAGGCGCTAAATGTTGCGCCCGGCTCCATTGGCACGCTGCTCGCCCGCGCGGAGGCTGCGTTCGAGCGCTCGTATCGGGCAGGTGGGGAGCTATGAACGAACATGACACCGGACGGCTGCGGGCGTACCTCGATGGCGAGTCGTCGCCGGAGGCGCGCGCGGCGGTTGCGGCGCACATAGACCGGTGCGCCCGTTGCGCGGACGAATTGCGGCTGCTGGAAAGCCGGGCCGGCGCGGTCGATGCAGGGCTCTCGCACGTTGACGAGTACGCGCCCGATCCGCAGGCGGCGCTGGCGCGCTTCCACGCCCACCGGGCCGAAGCCCCTGAGCCGGCTCGGCTGTCTGTCGCGAACCTGTTGAGGAGTATTGACGAGATGAAACGAAATGCCTTAAGCCCGCGGTGGCGGCCGGCCATGATCGGCTTGACCGCGCTGCTGGTCGTCGCGCTGCTGTTTACGATTGCGCCTGTGCGGAACGCGGCGGCCGACTTCCTCGGCCTGTTCCGCATCAGCAAGTTTGCGGTGATCCCGCTCGATCAAGCGCAGATGGATCGGCTCGGGCAACTGGCGCAGCAGGCCGAAGGGACGTTCGGCGATCCGCAAGTGCTCCGCGAAGAGGGGCCTGAGCAGCCGGTGAGCGACGCGGCGCAGGCGTCGGCGTTGGCAGGCTTTGCCGTGCGGATGCCGTCGCGGCTGCCGGAGTCGGCGGTGCTGCAGAGCTTCACGGCGCAGCGCGGACCGGCGCTGCGCGTCGAAATGGACCGGGCGATGGTCGAGGCGTTTATGCAGGCCGCGGGCGTCTCGCCGGCAGGGCTGCCGCAGACGGAGAAACTCGTGGCGGACATCGACGTGGCGACCGGCGTGTCGCTGAAATACCGGGTCGGCTCGGGCAGGCTGGAGTTCTCGCAGGTGCCGAGCCCGCAGGTGAACGTGCCGGAGGGCATTGACCCGGTTGCGCTGGCCGAGACCGGCTTCATGTTTCTCGGAATGCCGCAGGAAGACGCCCGGCGCCTGGCGACCAGCATCGACTGGACGAGCACGCTCGTGGTGCCGCTGCCTGCGAACGCAGCCGAGGCCCGCGAGGTGACCGTAGATGGTGTGACGGGGCTTCTGCTCGAGGAGCGCGGAGGCGATCGCGGTGATACCGCGCTGCTGTGGGAGAAGAACGGGATCCTGCACTTTGCGGCCGGGCACAACGTCGACCAGAAGTTGCTCATCGACGCGGCAGATTCGCTGCAGTAGGGCGCGTCGGCGCGGGTCGCTGCGGCGCCCGCCGCTGCGCCCCGCGCCGATGCTCATTTGAGGCGAGATGCTCATCGAAACCGCGCGACTGCGCAAAGAGTACGGCGAACTGGTTGCGGTGCAGGACCTCGACCTTTCCGTTACGGAGGGCGAGGTCTTCGGCTTTCTCGGACCGAACGGCGCAGGCAAGACGACGACCGTCAAGATGTTGCTTGGGCTGGTGAAGCCGAGCGGCGGGCTGGCGTCCGTGCTGGGTCGTCCGCCGGGAACACCTGAGGCCATGCGCCGCATCGGATTCCTGCCGGAGCACTTCCGCTTTCCGCCGTGGCTCACCGCGCGCGACTTTCTGGACATGCACGCCCGGCTGTACGGGATGACGGCGGAGGCGCGGCGCGAACGCATCCCCGCGCTGCTGGACCGTGTAGGGCTTGGCGGACGGGGGCGGTCGAAGCTGGGCGAGTACTCGAAGGGCATGCAGCAGCGGGTCGGGCTGGCGCAGGCGCTGCTCAACCGGCCGGCGCTGGTGTTCCTCGACGAGCCGACGTCGGGCCTCGATCCGGTGGGCCGGTACGAGGTGCGTGAGATCATCCGCGAGCTGCGCGGCGAGGGTGTAACCGTCTTTCTCAACTCGCACTACCTCAGCGAGGTCGAGGTGACGTGCGATCGGGTCGCCATCGTAAAGGGCGGACGGCTCATGCGCGTCGGCACGCTGGCCGAGCTGACGCAGGGCGCCAACGAGGTGGAAATCGAGGCGCGGGGGCTGGACGGCGAGACGCTGGCGGGCTTGGCGCGGTGGGGAGAGGTGACCGCGGATGCGGAGACGCCGGTCGGGACGCGTAAGGTCACGCTCCAGATGACGGGCGACGATGCGCTGCCGCAGATCGCGGCATATGTGGTCGGACGGGGCGCGCAGTTGTATGCGTTGACGCCGCAGCGGCCGTCGCTGGAGGAGCTGTTCATGCGCGTGATGGCGGAGGAACGGGCATGAACGTGCTGCAGATCGCCCGCATCACGTTCCTCGAAGCGCGCTGGCGCAAGATCCTGTGGGCTGTCATCCTGCTCGGGCTGGCGTTTCTGCTGGTCTTTTCGACCGGCTTCTACTTCATGTGGCGCGACGTCACGCGCTCAGGGCTGGCGAGCGCCGTGAGCGTCCTGGAGCCGGTCAATTTCTTCCTGCTGGCCGGGATGTACGGCATCGCATTTCTCGGCGTGGCGCTCGCGCTGCTGATTTCGGTCGACACGCTCGCGGGGGAGATCACTTCGGGCACGATACAGACGCTCGTCACGAAGCCGCTGCGGAGATGGGAAGTCGTGGCGGGCAAGTGGCTGGGGCTCGCCGTGATGCTGACCGCGTTCATCGTGCTGATGTGCGCGGCGCTGATGGGCATCATCTGGATCATCGGTGACTATGTGCCCCGCAATCCGGTTCCTGCCGTCCTGCTCATCGTGCTGGAAGGGTTGATCGTCCTGACGCTCTCCATCCTCGGGGGCACGCGGCTGGGCAGCCTGGCCAACGGCGTCGTGGTGTTCATGTTGTACGGGTTGGCGTTTATCGCGGGCTGGATCGAGCAGATCGGCGCGCTGCTGCGCAACGAGGCGGCCATCAACATCGGCATCGTGGTGAGCCTGCTGATGCCGAGCGAGGCGATGTGGCGGCGCGCGGCCTATCTCCTGCAGCCGCCCGCGATGAGCGCATTCGGCATGGAGGCCACCCCGTTTGGCGCGTCGAGCGCGCCGAGCCCGCTGATGGTCGCCTATGCCGCCGGGTATGTTGCGGTGATGCTGCTTCTTGCCATCCGGCTATTCACCACCCGCGACCTTTAGCGCGGAACCTCCCCCTTGCCCCATGCGTTATACTGGTAGAGTCTCCATGCTTTCCGCGAGGCTTCTTTTAGACGCGGCGGCCGGAGAGTGATCTCTGCGGCGTGTCGCATCCGGAGGCCGATTTTGAATCTCAAACGACCCCTTTTCAATGTTCTCTTGCTTTTGAGCGTGGCGCTGGCCGCGATGCCGCTGGCGCCGAACTCCGCGCACGCGCAGACCGCGACTCCGCCGCCGACAGCGACGCCGCGGCCGCGCGCGACTGCCACGCCGAAGCCCGCCACCGTCACGGCGCCCACCCGAACTGCCGTGCCTGCCACGGCGGCGCCGGCGAAGGAGCCGAGCAAGGAAGCCGCGGCGCAACTGCCGGAGGGCCGGTATCAGCAACTCATCGGCGACTGCGACCAGGCGCGGCGGATTTTCGCGTCCATCGTCGAAAGCGGTGGCGCGGGGCCAGTGGCAGCAGAGGCCAACTACCGCATGGCGCAGTGCTACCTGCGCGACGAAGCCGCGGCTGAGGCGTTCGCAACGCTCAAGCAACTGCTGGCGACCGCGCCCGCGAAAGATCCGCACCGCGCGCCCGCGCAATTCCTGCTCGGCGAGGCCCAGTCAATGCTCGGCGCGTACAAGGAGGCTGAGGCGGCCTATCTGGCGCATCTGGAGCTGTCACCCGAGTTGCAGTATCTCGCGTGGCAGCGAATCGGCGCGCAGCGACAGGCGCAGGGGAATGCGCCGGGCGCGTCGGAAGCGTACCGGCAGGCACTGGCGAAGTCGCCGGATTGGACGGATTGGACGAACACGAGCGCAATCCGGCGCAACCTCGCCGACCTGGCGTTGGCTGCGGGAAATGCTAAGGAAGCCGTCGCGCAGTACGACGCGCTGCGGGGGAACAACACGAAGGGCGCGTTTGCGTCGGAAATGCAGTACCTGGCCGGCAACGCGCTGGCCCAAGTGGCGAACCTGATTAAGGCGACGGGCGTGGTGACGCCGACGTATCCGCCGGAGGCGTTGGCGCGCTGGCAGGCCGCGGTCGACGCGGACCCGACGAGCAAGCACGCGCACTCGTCGGTCGTGGCGCTGCTCGACGCGGGCGCGCCGGTCGACGAGTTCGAGCGCGGGGTGGCGAACTATTCCAACGGGGTCCACGAGCTGGCGATTGCCGCGTTCGACCGGCTGCGCGCGGCCGAGCCGGATGGGCGGGGCGGGCTGGCGTGGTATTACGCGGGGCTGAGCAATCTGGCGTTGGGGCAACTGGACAAGGGACTCAACGAACTCAACATCTTCACGAGCAAGTGGCCCGACAGTCCGCAGTGGGCGGACGCGCTGATGGCGAAGGGGCGCGCGCTCGGCCGGGCGGATCGCATCGACGAGGCGGTCGCTTCGTACCGCGAGGTGGCGAACCGCAAGCCGGACGCACCCCAGGCCCCGAAGGCGCTGTCGCAGGCCGCGTATCTGCTTTCGCTCAACGCGCCGGACCAGGCGGCGGACGCGTATCTCGAACTGGCGCGGAAGTATCCTGCGGCGGACGAAGGTTGGCGCGCGTATCATGCGGCCGCGATGACCCACTTCACGAAAGCCAACTGGCGGCGAGCGGCGGAGATCTGGGGAGAGATGGCGGCGGCGCCTAAACTTGCCGCGTTTGCCCGGCCGGTCGGGTACTTCTGGCAGGGCAGGGCGCTCCACGCGGCGGGCGACCGGGATGGCGCAGAGCGGGCATGGCAGAGCGGCGTAGCGCTCGGCGAGACGTTCCACGGGCTGCGCGCGAGGGCGTGGCTGGACGGCAAGCCGGAGGCGTGGGTGCGCGAGGGCGCGCCGAAGACGGAACCCGCTCCTGCCGGGGCAGGCGACGAGAAGACGGCGATCACGGCGTGGCTGAACGAGTGGGCCGGGCAGGGGACGTTGGAACTGCCTGCGGGGGTGCGCAACGACGCGGATTGGAAGCGCGGACAGGCGCTGCTTCAGATCGGCCGGCGCACGGAGGCGCTGCAAAACTGGGAGCGGGTGCGCAAGAAGCACGAGAAGGAACCGTGGACGCTCGCCGCGCTCTCGATCGCGTTCCGTGACGCAGGCGCAAACAGGCTGTCGCTGCTCAGCGCGGAGGGCGTCATCGGGCTGCGCGGGCAGCCGCTGAAGGACACGCCGCCTGCGCTGCAGCGGCTCGCGTACCCGCTTCCCTACGAGAAGCTGATCCGGCAGGAGGCCGCGCGGCAGAAGGTCGACCCGCGGCTGCTCGCCGCGATCATCCGCCAGGAGAGCCGGTTCGAGCCGGGCGTGGCATCGTCGGCGGGCGCGCAGGGGCTGATGCAGGTAATGCCGGGCACGGCGTCGGGGATCGCGCGGCAGATGGCATGGCCGGGCTACGACGATCACATGGCGTACTGGCCGTACGTGAACGTGGCGTTCGGCGCGTTCTACGTGCGGGAATGGATGAGCCATTTCGACGGCAGCGCGTTTGCGGCGCTGGCCGCGTACAACGCGGGACCGGGCAACGCAGGCGCGTGGTGGGAACTGGCGCCGAAGGACGACGACCTGTTCGCCGGGCTGATTAACATTAATGAGACGCGCGTGTACGTGCAGATCGTATGGCAGAACTACGAGTTCTACCGGCGCTTGTATCCGCGTTGAGCGTGCCGTAAGGTGTCCACTTGCGCCATGCGGATTAAAAGCACGAACCCCGGGCCCACCCACCCGGGGTTCGTGCTTGTCTTGCGGGCTTTCGCCCGCCTGACCGCCTATGCAATTGTGGAGGAGGAACCGTCTTGGGATTGGGCTGTCCCGAACCCGCACCCGAAGTGTCTGTAGTATCGCAGCGGCAGATTAAGCGAATATGAGAGAGCGTTTAGTTTTCGATCAGAAAGAGGGCCGCGAGTGAATCTCCACGCGGCCCTCGACGCGTTCAGCGCTGGATGGTTGGCAGCCAGAGCTTGACGGGTTCTCCGGGGGGAAGCATTGCGGACCAGGCCCCGTCGTTCGTGGCAAGCCACAGGCGGCCGTCGGCAAGCGCGCCCTCCACCAGCAGGTCACTTGGGAGGGCGCTGATGCGCGAGCCTGCGCGCTCCCATCCACCGCCTTCTCCGAGAAGATACACCTGTCCCGCGCAGGTGGCGGTTGCCAGCAGCGCGTCGTTGCCCGCGGCCGCGCAGAGGTAGCCGTCGGACAGGCCGACGTTGAACTTCGTCCACGTTACGCCGCCGTCCGCGCTGCGCCACATCCCCGCGCTTGTCGTGGCCGCGTAGAGCGCAGATGCGCCGCCTTCCTGCCGCATCACCAGGCCACGCACGGACAGGAGCGAGAGAGGACCGCCCGCGTTCTGCCATGTCGCGCCCGCGTCGTTGGAAACTGCGACGCCGCCTTCGCCGCCCGCATACACGCGCTGTCCAGCGGGGTCGAACACGATGGCGCGGACGGAGCCTACGGGGAGCGAGCCGCTTTGCCACGTCGCGCCGCGGTCTGCGGTGCGGCGGAGCTGTGAGACGGGGTCTGAGGGCCAATCGTCGAAGCCGACCAGCGCGACGCCGTCCGCCGCGTAGTTCGGGCTGAACGCAGCAGCCTGGCTGGAGCCACTCGCCCCGATTGCGCTTTCGATCTCGGAGGCGAAGGGAAGCGGCTGCCACGTTGCGCCGGCATCCTTCGTCATCGCGCTCTCGGCGATGGCCGTGCTGTCCGTCGCAAACGCGGGTGAGAGGGCCAGGTTAAGGTGCGATGTGCCCCAGCCGTGGCGGAACTCGCGCAAGTACTTCGCCTCCTTGGGGCCGGTCCACTCGATTAAGCCGTAAGGCGTCCCGGCCCACGGCGCCCGGCCCGGCGCGGGCGGTCCGCCGAGCGCAGTCACGGGGGTGGAGGGTGCGCTGCCGAGGGGCTGCCAGGTCGCGCCGCCGTCCTTCGTCACCTCCATGCCAATGGGCGAATCGAACTGCTGTCGCCAGATCGCGCCGTCCGCCGCATAGGTCGGGCCGAACGCGAGCCAGCGAAGGTATGGGAGCGCCGCCGGCTTAAGAAGCGTCCATGAATCGCCGCCGTTCTTGGACAGATA
>JALOOB010000108.1 GCA_025454635.1 Anaerolineae bacterium | reverse complement strand
CGAACGCAACCGCGAGAACACGCGGCCCTGGCGCCGCGCGCTCTGCGACACCTGCCCGGTGCCGGGCATCTTGCGAAACACCACCTGCAAGCACCTCGCATTGGAGGGGTCGGTGCAGCGCAAGTTGTTCGTGACCGACCGGGTCGAAGTTTACGCCGTCTGCACCGAGCACATCGCGGAACTCACCGACCCCCACCGCTGCCCGCAGTGCGAAGCGGAGAGCAGACCGTAACCACAAAGGACCAAAGAAACGAAGGTTCACGAAGGCGCGCTGATGGCCTTTGCGCACCTTTGCGCCTTCGGTCCTTTGTGGTTAAAGCGCCTCGAGCCGCCCCAGCCCAACCCGGAAGTGACCGGGCATCTCGAACATCTCCCCCGGCGCGATCATGACCCCTCGCTCGCGCACGGTCGCGTCCGCCCACGCCTGCGTCGGGCCCTCGCCCAGCCAGCGCGGGAACGCGACCGGTCCTGCCATGGGCGGTAGCCACTCGTACTTCGTGCGCCGGTGCCCGAAGTGCTTCTCCGCCTCCCGCAGGTTCGCCAGCACGATCGCCACGTTACGCCCGACCAGCCAGTCCCGCGCGCGCAGCCCCATCAGCGCGAGGATTTCGCTCGGCGCGCTACTGCAAATCGTCGTGTAGTCCTTGATCTCACTCGCCCGGCGCAGCAGGCTGCGGTCGCGCGTTGCCAGCCACCCGATCCGCAGCCCCGGCAGCCCCAGCGACTTCGACACCCCGCCCAGCGTCACAGCCTTCTCCGCCATCTCGCACGCGGCCGAGAGTGTCTGCCCCTCGTGGTACTCCAGCCACCGATACATCTCGTCTGAGAAGAGCGTCACGCCCCGCTCGGCCGTCATCCGCACGACCTCCTCCCACTCCGCACGCGCCGGCAGGTAGCCGGTTGGGTTGTGCGGGAAGTTAGCCACCACCAGCTTCGTCCGCGGCGAGAGCAGCGCGGCCAGTTCGTCCGGGTCCAGCGCCCACCGGCCATTCTTCACGCGCAGCTCCCACCGCAGCACGCGGCAACCAATGGCCCGCGCGATCTCCGCCAGCGACTGGTACGCCGGCCACGTCACCACCACCTCGTCGCCCGGTTCAAGCAGCGCGTTCATGGCGACGAAGATGGCCTCTTCCGGCGCAGCGACCAGCATGTCTTCCGCCGACAGCCCATACAGCCCTGCGATCTCCTCGCGCAGGAGCGGGTGCCCGGCCGACTCGGTGTATCCCAGCCACAGCCGCTCCCACAACGCGCGCGTCTCGTCGTCCGCCAGCCCGAGCAACTCGGTCAGCGTCACACTCTCGCAGTCGGACGCGCTCAGCAGGCGCCGCGCGGTGAACTCGTGCTCGGCAAAGTACCGCTCGATCCGAAATGTCTCCAGTTTCATCTCGCTTCTCCAGAGAGGTTGCGCAATAAGCAAAGAAAACGGCCCGTAAGGTCCGAAAAGGACCGTTTACGGGCCGTCATTTGGGGCGTTAGTGTGCGTTACTGGGCCAGCAACTCATCCAACACCTGGCTGAACTGCGCAAAGGGCAGCGCGCCCGACAGCGGCCGGGGATCGCCCGTCGGCTGGCCGTTCTGCATCCTGTAAATGAAGAACGCGGGCGTGCCGCGAACGCCAACCGCCGCGCCATCCTGCAGGTCCTTGTCGACCTGCGCCTTCGTCTTCGGGTCGGCGATGCACGCGTCGAACTTCGCCGCGTCCGCGCCGAGGGCAACCGCCTGGTTGCGGAAGATCGTCGCCGCATCCTGCGCGTCCTGCCATGTCCCTTGATTCTGGAACAGCCAGTCGTGCATCTCCCAGAAGAGCTGCGGGTCCTGATCACCGGCGCAGATCGCCGCGTAGGACGCAGCCGGCGCGTTCGCGTGAAAGTCCAGCGGGAAGTTACGATAGACTTGGAAGACCTTGCCAGTTTTTACGTACATCTCATACAGAGATGGCTCCGTCTGCAACGCATGACGGGCGCAGAACGGTCACTGGAAGTCCGAGAAGTCCACCAACTTCACGGGCGCATTCGGGTCGCCGCGGTAGAAGTTGCCCTCCGCGTCGCGGCCCACCTGCATCTGCGCTAGGTCTGCCCGCGAGATGGATGGCGCCGGGGTCGGCGTCGGCGTGGGCGGCGCCTGCATTTCAGCGATGGCCTGGCTAAACTGCTCGAAGGTCACCGCGCCCGGCGGGAGACCCTGCGCGCGTTCGCCCTGGCCCTGCGCGCCCACCTTGATCAACAGGTACGCCGGCGCGCTCGGCACGCCGATCTGCTGCTGCGCGAACTCGACGAACGCGTTCACCTCGTTGGCGACAGTCTCATCGGCAAGGCAGGCGCTGAACTCGCCCTCGTCAAGGCCGAGCGCCTTAGCGAAGGACTGCATGGCCGCATCGTCGCCCTCTTCCCACTCGTTCTGCTTGGTGTAGAGCTGCTCGCGGAACTCCCAGAACTTCTCCTGCCGGCCCGCGCAGAGCAAGGCGGCGGCCGCTTTCGGCGACGTCAGCGGGAAGGGCTGCACTACGTAGCGCACCGCGCCCTTGTCGATGTACTCCGACCGGAGCTGCGGCTCGACCGACGTGAAGTGCTGGGTCGAGTTCGGGTTCTTGAAGTCTTCGAACGCCAGGATCACCACGGGCGCGCTTGCCGCGCCGAGGTAGAAGCTGCTGTCGTAGTTCTGTCCGGCGCGGCCGGGGTCCGGCTGCCAGAATTCGGCGCCCGCGGGCAGCGGGGTCGGCGTCGGCGGGGGCTTCTGTCCGGCCTTTGCCTTCTCGATCGTCTGCTGGAACTGCTCGAACGGCAGCGCGCCGCTCAGGAACCAGTCGTTGATGAAGAAGGCCGGCGTGCCGGAGACGCCCTTTGCCATGCCGTCCTGCAGGTCTTTCTCGATGCGCGCCTGCGAGGCAGGGTCGGCCACGCATTTATCGTAGTCGGTCCCGTTAACGCCGAATGTGACGGCCTGCGCGCGGAACTGAGCCGCGGCGTCCGCCGCTTCGGACCACGTCTGTTGATTCTCGAAGAGCCAATGGTTCATCTGCCAGAACAACTTCGGGTCCTGCTGCCCCGCGCAGTACGAGGCAACGGACGCCGGCATGGCGTTCTGGTGGAAGTTCAACGGGAAATGGCGGTAGATATACTGGACCTGACCGGTTGCGACATACGCTTCATCCAGAAGCGGCCCCGTCTCGGTGACGTGACGGGCGCAGAACGGTCACTGAAAGTCCGACCATTCCTCCAGCTTCACCGAGGCGTTCGGATCGCCCAGGTAGAAGTTGCCATCGGCGTCCACGCCCGCGGGCAAGTCGAGCGGTCGCCCACCGCCCTGCGCCGGGGGCTGAGTGGCCTCCAGCTGGGTTGCCGGGGGCTGAGTCGCGGCAGCGGGCGCGGTTGCCTGGCCGGGCGGCTGGGTAGGCGCAGGCGCCTGCCCTCCGCCTGCGCACGCAGCCGCAAGCAACGCCACGACCAGCAGCGCCACGCCCATCATGATGAGCCTGGCGCGTGACTGGGTTAGGGTCATTAAATCCTCCTTCTAACTCCCTATAACGGCGGCTAACGGGGGCTTAACGGCCGCTATCTCCGCCGGTTAATACACGAATTCGCGAATATCGTACCGCGCTAGCTGCGGTCCCGGGCCTTGCAGCGCGACTTGCGCGAGCCCGCGACGGATCGCGGCTTCCTGCGCCGCCGTCTCGCGGGCATCGAGCGGCTCGATGCCCGCGGCCTGCGCAAGCCGGCTATACTCGGAGCCGGGCTGCGCAAAGAACGGCGAAAAGTAGACGATGTCGCCGGGCGCAAGCGCCATCTGCGCGAGCGCGGCGATCGTGTTGTCGATGTGATTCGCCGCGTACTGCCTGCCGCCGACGCCGGTCATGATGATGACGCTGACCGAGACGCCGCCGGCTTTCAGCGTGCGCACCGCCTCGACCACGTCACGCGCCGAGCCGGGCTTGCGCAAGAAACGCAGCAACGCATCGTCGCCGCTCTCCATCCCGATGTAGACCCGACGCAGCCCGCGCGCCGCCAGTTCCGCCCACTCCTCGACGGACTTGCGCCCGACGTCGAACGCGTCGATGAACGAGAACACCCTGCTCGGCAGGATATCGCCGGGCCGCCGAATTCCCGCCTCATCAATCGCATCGAGCCAGGAGCGCACCCGTGGCATCGGCGCCACAAGCGCGTTGGCGTCGGCCAGGAAGAGCGACCTGCGCAGGCCGATGGCCGGGCCAAAGAATCGCTGCGCTTCGGTAATGTGCGCCCGCAGTTCCTCCGCGCCCTTTATGCGAAAGGGCCGGTCGCGGTAGAAGTCGCAGAACGCACAACTATTATACGAGCACCCTTCGGTGGCCTGGATCACCAGCGCGAGGTACTGGTCGGGCGGCAGGATGCTGACCGGCCGGTAGATGCGCCGGAACCATGCCGCATCCGCGGCGAGCCGCTCCGGCGTCCAGCCTGCCAACACGTCAAGCCGCGCATCCCCACAGGCGCGCGCCGCGCGCTCGGCCAACTCATACGCTCGCGCCAAAAAGGCGGCGGCCGCTGCTTCGTCCAGCCACTCGCGCTCTCGTCCGCCGGGGCCGGCGCGCTTGCGCAGCACGCGCCCGTCAAACGAGCGGCGGTAGTTCGCCCCCGCCACAAAGCCGCCGATGAGCCGTCCGGCGAGGTCGAAGGAATAGCTCCACTGCTCGCCAGGCAGGAGCAGGTTGATGGCGACCGGGCGGATGCGGACTTCGACCGGCCCGATTGGTGGTAAGGTGCAGATGAGAATGTCGGTTGCCATAGCCTGACCGAAAGTAAACAGTCGAGTTATTATAAACGACGGCTTGCGGGATGAACAAACGGCGCGCCGAGCGGCTGGGGCATTGGATTGTGGCCGCGCTGCTTGCGCACTGTCCGCAAGGGTTCTTCGCAAATCCTTCAAATGGGTCCTGTAGCCTATGGTTGTAACGTCGGGGCAGACATGCCTCGGGCATCCAGAAAGCAAACAGGAGACCTACCATGATCAAGAAGACGCTTATCATCAGCGCGGTTGCGCTGTTCACGCTGACTTCGACCGTTTTCGCGGCCGGAGCAGCGGGGCCGGGCTTGCCCGGCAACCCGGTCCCGGTGACCCCGTCGAGCACCGTCACCGCGTCTGAAGCCGCTTCCTTGCAGTACATGCGCGAGGAAGAGAAGCTGGCGCACGACGTGTACGTCGCGCTGGGCGATGAATGGGGCCTGCGTGTGTTCGACAACATCGCCAGGGCCGAACAGCAACATAGCGATGCGACCGCGTACTGGCTGGACTTCTACAAGCTCGACGACCCGGCCGCAGGGAACGAACCCGGCGAGTTCACCAACGTCGAGCTGCAGGCCCTGTACGACGAACTGGTGATCCAGGGCCGGCGCTCGATAGCCGAGGCGCTGAAGGTCGGCGCGGCGATCGAGGAGATCGACATCCGCGATTTGCAGGAAGCGATCACTGAGACGGCGAACCCTGCGCTCACGCAGCTTTACCAGAACCTGAAGGCCGGATCGGAGAACCATCTCCGGGCTTTTGCGACCAACCTGAAGACTCGGACCGGCGCAGTCTACGCGCCCCAGCACCTGAGCCAGGCCGAGTACGCCCAAATTGTGGGCGACTCGATCCAGGGGAACGGGAACGGCCGCTACGGCCGGCGACCCTGATAGACAGAAGCCATCCAGGCGCAAGGCCCCGGAAGCGGCAATCGCTCCGGGGCCTTTTTCTTATCAGAGCCCGATGCCGGTTCTGAAGAATCGAGGGCCGCATGGTATAATAGCAGATTGTTGGAGAATTCGGAGTCATGTCCTTATTGGTAGCAACCGGTCTCGCCAAAGCCTTCGGCGCGCTCGACGTCTTCTCGGGGCTCGACCTGCGCATCGAGGCGGGCGACCGCATCGGCTTTGTTGGCGCAAACGGCGCGGGCAAGACGACCGTGCTCCGCATCATTGCGGAGACGGAAACGCCGACCGGCGGCGACGTGTCGCGCAAGCGCGGGCTGACGGTGGGTTACCTGCCGCAGGACCCGCCGCCTGCGCGCGAGCAGACGCTGCACGCGGCCATGCTCGAGGTCTTTGCGCCGGTGCTCGAACAGGGCGCGGCGTTGCGCGAGATGGAGCACCGGTTAGCCGATGCCGCGGCAAACGGGTCGGACAATTACGAGGCGCTGCTCGAAGATTACGGCCACGCGCAAACGGCCTTCGAAATCGCGGGCGGCTACGACTACGAGACGCGCATTCGCCAAGTGCTCGGCGGGTTGGGGTTCAACGAAGACGAGCACGGCAAGCCGCTGGCGCACCTGAGCGGGGGTGAGCGCACGCGCGCCGCGCTGGCCGAGCTGTTGCTGCGCGAGCCAGACCTGCTGCTGCTCGACGAGCCGACCAACCATCTCGACCTAGAAGCGGTCGAGTGGTTGGAGGAAGTTCTGCTCCGCTGGAAGGGTGGGCTGGTCGTGGTGGCGCACGACCGCTATTTTCTGGACAAGGTCGCAAACCGCATCTGGGACATGAACTTCGGGCGGCTGGAAGCGTACCGGGGCAACTACTCGGCGTTCCGGATGCAGAAGGAGATGCGGCTCGACCGGCAGCGGCAGGAGTGGGAAAGCCAACAGGAGTTTGTCGCCAAAACCGAGGAGTTTATCCGGCGCAACCTGGCGGGCCAGCGCACCAAGGAAGCGCAGGGCCGGCGCACGCGGCTCGAACGGTTCCTGCGCGACGAGGCGGTCGACCGGCCGCAGGATCAGCAGCAAATTCGACTCGGCCTGACGACACAGATACGCTCGGGCGATCTCGTGCTCGCGACGAAGGATCTCGCCGTCGGATATGACCGGCCGCTGTTCTATGCTGAAGACACCGAGATTCGCCGCGGGGACCGTGTCGCGTTGATTGGGCCCAACGGCGCGGGCAAGACGACGCTTCTCAAGACGATACTCGACCAGATTCCGCCGCTGAAAGGGCGCATTCGCTTCGGCGCCAGCGTAGAAGTTGGCTACCTCGCCCAGGCGCAGGCCGGGCTGGACCCCGACGAGACCGTGCTGGATGCGATTCTGGACGTGCGCAACCTGCCGCTGACGCAGGCGCGCAGCTTCCTGGGGCAGTTTCTTTTCCGCGGAGAGGATGTTTTCCGAACGATTGGCACCTTGAGCGGCGGCCAGCGCAGCCGGGTTGCGCTGGCGCGCTTGACGCTCCAGGGCGCGAACTTCCTGCTGCTGGACGAACCGACGAACCACCTTGACCTGGACACGCAGGAAATCCTGGAGCAGGTGTTGAAGCAGTTCCCCGGCACGGTGCTGCTCGTGACGCACGACCGCTGGCTGGCGCAGTCGATTGCGACGCAGGTGTGGCGCGTGGACGGCGACGAGATGCGCGCGTACAAGGGCAACTACGAGGAGTATCTCAAGCTGCGCGGCCTGGAAGCCGAGGGCGGGCTGCCGGGATCGAACGGCGACGATGGGGCGCGTGAGCGGGCGCAGATGGAGGCGGACCGCGAGCGCGCTCGCGAGGAGCGCCGGCAGCGCAAGGCGGCGGAGAAGCGCGCGGAGCAGGCTGCGGCCATGGAAGCGCGCATCCACGAACTCGAAGCGCGGCTCGGCCAGTTGAGCAACCAACTCGAGGCCGCAAGCGTGGCCGGCGACGTGGCGAAAGTGCACCGGCTGGGGGTCGAGTATCAGCAGACTGATGCGGAGTTGCACCGCGTCATGTCCGAGTGGGCGGAGCTCGCATGAAGCCCTTTGTTATCGGCCTGACCGGCAGCATCGGCTGCGGCAAGAGCCACGTGCTCGAAACGCTGGTCAAACTGGGCGCGGAAGGGATCGACGCGGACAAAGTCGCGCACGAGGTGATGGCCCCGGGCGCCGCTGCCTACGAACAGATCGTCGCCGCGTTTGGCCCGGAAATCCTCGGCGAGAGCGGCGCCGTCGACCGGGTACAACTGGCAGCGCGCGTGTTTCGCGATCCGGCCGCCCTGGCGCGGCTCGAAGCGATTGTCCACCCTGCCGTTTACGCCGAGACGAAGCGTCGCGTCGAGACAAGCGCTGCGCCGGCGGTCGCCATCGAGGCGATCAAGCTGCTCGAAGCGGGGTTGAGCGTCGGGCTGTGCGACGAAGTGTGGGTCGTCGTGTGCAGCGAAGCGGAGCAACTAGCGCGTCTTGCGCGCTCGCGCGGGATGAGCCCGGAAGAAGTGCGCCGGCGACGGGCGAATCAAATGGCGCCGGAACTGATGGCCGAGCGGGCCGACCGGATTATCCGGTCTGACGGGACGCTGGAAGAGACCGAAAACGAAGTGCTGCGCCTGTGGGTCGCCCTGGGACTGCCGCTGCCGACGGCGCCATTAGGTGATTAGTTGACGCTATCCCGGAGAGGGAAAGATGCGCAAACTCTGGAACGAACACCCAAATCTGGTTTCATGGGCCGCGCTGGCGTTGGGAATGGCCGTCATCGTGGTCATTGCCGCGCGCAATGTGGGATTCCTGCCTGGCCAGTGGGCGGCGATTCTCGTCGCGACGATTGCCCTGGCTGGACTGTGCGTCTGGATCATCAGTTGGGAAGACGGCGCGGACGAATCTGCGCCAACTGGCAAGGAGCAGGACGCGGCTGCGGGCGGCTCAGAGCGCGCGGCAAGCGATAGTGTATGAGCAAGCGAGACTATTACGAAGTGCTTGGCGTCCCGAAAGGGGCGGACGAGAACGCCATCAAGGGCGCGTATCGCCGGCTCGCGCGGCAATACCACCCCGACGTCAACAAGGCGCCTGACGCGGAGGAGCGCTTCAAGGAGATCAATGAGGCATACGAGATCCTCAGCGATCCCGACCGGCGCGCCGCCTATGACCGGTACGGCCACGCGGCGACGCAGGGTTTCCCCGGCGCGGGCGCGGGTGGGTTCGGCGCGGGCGGGTTCCAGGACCTCAACGACATTTTCGGTGATCTGTTCAGCGGGTTCGGGGGGTTCGGGGGCCGAAGCGGCGCCACGCGCGGTCCGGCGCGCGGTGCGGACCTGCGTTATGACCTCGAAATCAGCTTCCAGGAGGCCGTTTTCGGCGCCGAGAAGGAGATCGAGGTGCCCCGCTGGGAGAGCTGCCCGGTTTGCGCCGGCTCGGGCGCAGAGCCGGGGACCAAGCCCATTCGCTGCCCGCAGTGCAACGGGTCGGGCGAGGTGCGCCGCGCGCAGCAAACCATCCTCGGCCAGTTCGTCAGCGTGACGACGTGCCCGCGCTGCAACGGCGAGCGGGAAATCGCGCCGACGCCGTGCGCGAACTGCTCGGGTCAGCGCCGAGTGCGCGTAACACGCAAGATTTTGGTCACGATCCCCGCGGGCGTGGACGACGGCATGCGCATTCGCCTGGCGAACGAAGGCGAACCCGGCGACCGCGGCGGGCCTGCGGGCAGCCTGTTCGTGGTGCTCTCGGTGCGGCCGCACGCGATGTTCCAGCGCCAGGAGAACGACATCGTCCTGGAACTGCCGGTCAACATCGTGCAGGCAGCTCTCGGCGCGGAGGTCGAGGTGCCGACGCTGGACGGCAAGGAGAAGGTTAACATCAAGGCGGGCACGCAGCACGGCGAGGTGATCCGGCTGCGGGGAAAAGGCGTGCCGATCCTGCGCGCGAACGGCCGGCGGGGCGACCAACTCATCAACGTCAAGGTCGTGGTGCCTGAGCGGCTCAACGACAAGCAGAAGAAGCTGCTCATGGAGCTGGGCCAGTCGCTGGGCCTGGAGTCGCTGGGGAAGGATAACCGGAACCTGTTCGAGCGATTCATCGACTCGGTCGGGAATGCGTTAGGTTAGCGGGTATGGACTGGATCGAGATCAGCGTAACTGCGGACGGCGAGGCGGCCGAGGCAGTCAGCGAGTTGTTCAACCGGCTGAATTCCCGACCCGACGGGCAGGGTGGCGCAGTGACCGAGGTCGGGGGATGGGACCCCGTCGGCGAGGATCACCATCCGTTTGTCGTAGTCAAGACGTATTTGCCTGCGGATGAGCTGAGCAGCGCGGAGACGCAGCGCCAGATCGAAGAAGGGCTGTGGTTCCTGGGCCGGGTGTACCCGCTGGGCGAACCGCGCATCCAGCCGCTCAAGGAAGAGGACTGGGCGAATGCGTGGAAGGCGAGCTACAAGCCACTCAAGGTGGGCCGCTTCCTGATTATCCCCTCCTGGGAGCGCGAAACCGTC
>JALOOB010000412.1 GCA_025454635.1 Anaerolineae bacterium | reverse complement strand
CGGCGCTGCGGCTCGTCGGACGTCCACCGCAGCAGGCAGTAGGTGCTGAGTAGAGCGAGCAGTGGGATGAGCGCATACATCCGGGCCTCGCGCCCGTACCAGAGCAGAAACGGATTGAGCGCGGCGAACAGCGCAGCCCACATCGCAGTCCCCGGCGGCGCGAGCTTGCGCCGCTGGAGCAGCCGCGCAAACGCCCACGACATCGGCACGAGCAGCGTGGCCGCGATGGCGGAAGGGAACCGGAGAACGAGGTCGTTCGCGCCGGCCAGCCGGATGAATCCGCCCAGGAGCGCAAAATAGAGGGGGGGATGCTGATCGGTCGACTCGACGATGTTAACGCCATCATCGAAGCTGAACGTGCCGACGATTAACGCGGGCAGCGGCGACTCGGCCCGCTGCAAACTCAGGCTTTCATCCCACCACAGGTTGCGAAGGTCCCAGCGCCAGACGAGGCGAGCAAAGGCGAGCAGCGTGAGGAGGAGCAATAGCCAGTGCGTTACGAGACGTTTGTCGCGCGGGGAAACTGCGGACGCGCTCTCCGATCCGATCATAAGAAATGATTATGCCCGCGATGACCGATTTGCGCAAAAGGACCTTCAGTTCTATAGTAGGTGGGTTACGGTCAAGCGCGTTTCACGCGCGTCCTCGGTGCTTACTCCATGCCGCATGACTTGCCGAAATCGGAGCTATCTCATCAGCGCAGCCTGCCTTCGTCGCCTATGACGACCGTTCGTTCCGATCCGGCGCGGACCGTCCTCGGCTTGCTGGTGGCGCTGCTCCTTGCGCGAGCGCTGCTGAGCCTGGTCTACAGCCAGGCCACGCCGCTCGGCGAGGCTCCCGACGAGGCGGATCACTTCGCGTACGCGGCGTACATCCTCGGGCAGCGCGGCCTGCCCGGGGGGCCGGAGATGACGCAGGGCAAGCATCCCCCGCTCTATCACGCGACCGCGGCGCTGGCTGCGGCCCTTGCCGGCGGAACCGCCGATCGCTCCTTCCTGCGCGCCAACCCCGACATGTCGTTAGCGCCTGACAGCCCCGCGCGCAACTTCTTCGTGCGCACGGCGCTCGAAGACTGGCCGTGGCGCGACGGAGTCCTGTCGATGCGCGCAGGACGGTTGGTGTCCATGCTCGCCGGGCTGGTCGTGGTCCTCGCGACGTTTTTGTTGGGCCGGACGATCTGGCCTGCGCGGCCGTATCTCGCGCTGGGGGCGGCGGCCTTCGTCGCGTTCCTGCCCGAATCCCTCTTCATCGCCGGCGCGATGAGCAACGATATGTTCGCCGCGATGTGGGCGTCGCTCGCGCTGTGGCTTGCGCTCGCCGCGCGCAGTTGGAAGGGCGCGCTCATATGCGGCGTGTGTCTCGGCCTGGCGTTCGTCTCGAAGGCCAGCACGGGCTCCCTTGCCGTCGTCGCGGCGGCAGCGCTCTTCGTCAACGCATGGCCGAGGGGCGCCCGGCATTGGCCCGGCATCAAGCCCCTGCTCCCCGGTGTTGGTCGCGTGGTCATCGCGGGCGCTGCGGCATTCGCCATCGCCGCGCCCTGGCTCTGGCGCAACTGGCAGCTCTACGGCGACCCGTTCGGTTGGTCGTTGGTGCTGGCGACCATCGACCAGCGGCAGGGCCCGCTCACGCTGGCTGACGTCGGGCAGTTGCTCGAGGGGTGGTGGCTGAGCTTCTGGGGCAAGTTCGGCGGCGCGGGCCACATCCCCCTCCCGGCGGTCTTGTACCTTGCATGGGCCGCGCTCGGCCTGGCCGCGCTCGCCGGGTGGGTTCGGTGGCTCGTCCGGCGCAAGCAAGCGGAAAGTCTGCTGCGCGACACGTCCTTTGCCGCGTGGATTGTCTTGCTCGGCGCGCCGCTCGTCACCGCCGCGGGCATCTACTCCTACAGCAAGACCGCGCTCGGCACCGACCAGGGCCGCCTGCTCTTTCCCGCGCTCGCGCCGCTCGGCTTGCTCGTCGCCGGCGGACTCGCGGCGTGGGTCCCGCCCCGCCGCGCCCGCGCCGCTTGCCTCGCGTTTTCCGGATTGATGGCGCTCCTTGCCGTGGCCGCGCTGGTCACGGGCCTGCTCCAGCCGTTTGCGCCGCCGCCGCTGCCCACCGCCGAGCGGCTCGCCGCAGCCGCCCCCGTCGCCGCAGCCTTCGGCCCGCTCGAGTTGATCGGCAGCGCGTGGAACGACGAGGAACTGACGCTCTATTGGCGCGCGACCGAGCCGGCGAAGGCCGACCTCCGCACCGCGCTCCGCGTGCTGGACGCGCAGGGAAACATCGTCTGGGAGTGGAAACGCTCCCCCGGCGCGGGCCGCTTCAGCGTGGACCGCTGGCCGCGGGGCCGCGTCGTGGCCGACACTTACCGCATACCACCGGACGCGCTCGCGCGGGCCGCGCGCATCGAAGTCGGCGTCCGCGCGTTCCCGGAGGGGCCGTTCCTTGCGCCCGCCGGCGGCGCAGGCGACACGCTCCCGCTGCCGCTGCCGCCCGCCGCGGAGACGGGAGGCCCCGCATGATCGCTTCCCGACGCGCATTGCCGATGTATGCCTACCTCCTGATTGTCGCGCTGCTCGCAGGGCTTGCCTGGCAGCACACCGCGACCGTCACGCTTGACGACGCGTACATCACCTACCGTTACGCCGAAAACCTCGCGCAGACCGGCCGCCTCATCTACAACGAGGCCGGGCCCTCGCAGTTGTTCGCCACCACTGCGCCGGCCTATGCCGTCCTCCTGGCGGGGTTCGGCGCACTGGGCGCGAACATCCCCACCGTGGGCGGCTGGCTCGGCATCCTGTCCATGATCGTGGCTGCGCTTGCGCTGGCCGATCTGCTCGCAGGTTGGTCCCCGTGGGGTGGACTCCTGGCCGGTGCGCTGCTCGCGCTGCTCCCGATGAGTTGGCTGGTGCTCGGCATGGAGGGGCTGCCCGCGCTTGCGCTCGCGCTGCTCGGGCTCGCTCTCAGCCGCCGCGATCACGATGGCTGGGCGGCGCTCGCGCTCGCGGGGGCCACATTGCTGCGCTTCGACGCGGCTGCCGCCGCGCTCGCCTGGGGCATCTGGCTGCTCCTGCGCGAGGGCTGGCGCAGCGCGAAGGTGTGGCGCGCGGCCGCGCTCTACCTCGTCGCGGTGGTCGCGGTCTACGGCGCGCTGATGCTCTTCCTCGGCGTCCCGCTGCCCGCCACCCTGGGCGCAAAACGCGCGCAGGTGAGCCTCGGCATCACCGGCTTCTACTC
>JALOOB010000411.1 GCA_025454635.1 Anaerolineae bacterium | reverse complement strand
GTGGCGGGGAAACCTTGTCAGGTTGGGCGGGCGCTGGGGCGCGCAAACGCTGGGGAAAAACGGGGGAAACATGATCGAACGCAGGGAACGAAAGCCCTATTGGCGCCACACGAAGTGGCAGATGGTGGCAAGCCTCGCCCCCTTCACGAAGTGGCAGATGGTGGCAAGCCTCGCCCCCTTTCTCGCCGTCATCATCATTCTCCCGCTCTATGCCGACCGGCTGAACTCCAACAAGTTTCTCGGCTTCCCGCTCGGTTACTTCCTGGCCGCCCACGGCCTTGTTCTGATCGCGGTCGTCACGGTGGCCAGTTTCGTGCGCCAGCAGGACGCCATCGATCACTGGCACGGCGCCCACGAGGATAATTGAGCAGAATGGCGATCCTTTCACCGTCGCGCGCCGTCAATCCGCGGCTTGGTTCCTACTTCGGAATTTTTCTGAGCGGGTTCACGGCAATCGCGCTGATGAGCTTCATTCTGTATGGCCTCGGCGTTGATCCCTCGACGCTGAGTTTGGCCATGCTGTTGGGTCCCATCGGGCTCTATGTGGCAATAGGGATTGCAACTCATGCCTCCGATCCGCTCGACTTCTTCGCTGCTGGCCGGCGGGTTCCGGCGTTCTTCAATGGCCTCGTACTCGCCATGTCTGCCTTCGGGGCCACGGGCCTTGTCGCACTGACCGGCCTCCTTTTCCTGATTGGATTTGACGCGCTCTTCATCGCCATCGGCGCGCTCGCCGGCTTCGTCATCATGGCGGTCCTCTTGGCGCCGTTCCTGCGCAAGTTCGGCGCGTTCACGATCGCGAGCTACCTGGGGCGCCGCTTCGAAAGCCGGCCTCTCCGGTTCTTTGCTGCCATCCTCATCAGTGTTCCCATGCTGATGGTGCTGTCCGCCGAATTGCGTTTTGCCGCCGAAGCGGTGGTTCTTCTGTCGGGGTGGAGCCATGCGCAGGCGTTTCTGCTGCTCTACGCCGTTCTGTTGGCCACATGTGCGACAGGCGGGATGCGGTCAATGACGTGGGCCGGCGTGGCGCAGAGCCTCGCTGCCTTCGCCGCCCTGATGGTTCCCGTCATCATCGTGGCCGCCATCGTTACCACGATGCCCGTACCCCAGCTGACGCACGGCCCGGTGCTGCGCGCTGTCGGCCGCAACGAAGCCATGGAGGGGCTACCGATCATTCTGCCGCCGATGATGGCGTTTGATCTTCCAGGCCCCGAGCTGCAACCGATATTCAAGCGCTTTGCCGACCCCTTCGGCGCGATCGGCTCGGCGGCGTTCATGCTGGGCACGCTGTCGATGATGGCAGGCGTCGCCTCTGCACCCTGGCTCCTGCCGCGCCTGGCCGCGGCGCCAGGTGTGTACGAAGCTCGCAAGACGCTCGGCTGGGCCACCTTCGTATTTGGCGTCGCGATGTTGACAGCAAGTTCAATTGCCGTGTTCCTGCGCGACTACCTGATGGACCTGATCGTCACGTCCGGCCCGGCTGTTGTGCCGCCCTGGTTGGCTGATCTCGCAAAGCGCGGTCTGGCGAGCATCACCGAGACAGGCACCCAGTTCACAGCGCAGAGCATCAGCTTCGCTAGAGATGGCGTTTTCCTCAGCCTTCCGGTTGCGGCTCAGCTGCCTCCAATGCTGCTGGACCTCTCGCTCGCTGCCGTCGTTGCCGGAGGCCTCGTCGCGGCAAGCTCTGCGGCGACCGCGTTGGGGCACGTTCTGTCCGAGGATCTCGTGTTCGGCAGAACATGGGACCCGCCCCATGGCCCTGCCCGGCTCCACGCGGGTCGCGCAGGAATCGCCGTGGCGGCCGCAACCGGCATCCTCGCTGCGGCCTTTGCAACAACAGATCCGCTCCGCGTGGTCCTGTCTGCGCTGGCCCTCGGGGGATCGGCCTTGTTCCCGGTTCTCGTGCTGTCGATCTGGTGGAAACGGATGAACGCGTCCGGCGCAATGGCGGGCATGTTGACAGGGTTCTTCGTGGCTCTCCTGGTCATCGCCGGAGGCCAGGCCGACTCGGCTGCGATTCCAGGTGCTCTGGCGGCGATCGCCGGTGTGCCCGCGGCCATTGCCGCCGTCGTCGCAGTATCGTTCGCAACCCCGGCCCCCCGCCGCCATGTCCTGGAGCTGGTCCGGGATATTCGTGTTCCGGGCGGCGAGATCCTCTACGATCGCGAGATGCGCACGCAGCGGCTCAAGAAACAACGCCAACTTGCCTGAGGACGGCCTCCCAAAAACGTCCGATTTCGGCTAGCATCGATGACGCGAACGGCCTACTTAGGCCGCGCGCGGGCCGATCGGACTTGCCGTAGCAACGCGAGTTCGTCAACCGCTAGAGAAAATGGGCGTGAGCGGCGACGCGGGTCTGCCCTATGATGAGCCCAATGACGATCAATCTTGAATGGATGCGGAGCGCAGCGCGTGTCCGGCACGGGGAGGACGATCTCTCATGATGCCGATCACGTCCGGCGCGCCTGTGCGGGCAACGGGCCATAAACCGCGAATACTCGTGGCCGATAAAAACCCGGTTGTCCGGACAGGTCTCGCCGAGCTTATCGCCCGGGATGGCCGCTTCGAGATGGTCAACACCGTTCCCACGGGCGGCGCCTTCATCGCGGCCTGCACCGAAGGTCAGGTCGATATCGGGCTGATCGGCTGGTCGCTGCCCGACATGACGGGAGGCGATGTTCTCGAAACATTGAAGCGCCGCCAGATACCAGCCCGCGTGATCATCTACACGGGCGAAGCCGTCTCGGACGTGTTGCGGCAGACGATCAAGTCGGGCGCATGGGGCTTTATCTCAAAGAGCGACGAACCTCCCGTTCTGCTCGACACCATTTCGTGGGTTGCGCGGGGACGCCTCTGCTTCCCGTATGTCGACCTGGAGACACTGTCACAGGATCCACTCGAAATGCTGACGTCGCGCGAGCGCGAACTGCTCGCAGCGCTTGCAAACGGTTGGTCCAATCTTCAGATCGCGTCGCGCATCGGGATCTCGCGCAACACGGTGAAGTACCATCTGAAGAATCTTTACGACAAACTCGGCGTGAACAACCGCGCCATGGCTGTGGCCCTCTACATGTCCAAGACGAGCCGTACACCGCTGCAGGACACATTCGCAGGGTAGGTTTTTGACCACCCGTTGGTGTAGGGCAATTCCAATCCCGTCCTGTTTAAATCCCACCCATCTGAGCCGTAAATCCTTCCGGGCGGGTATTGTGACCGCCTAAGCAATCGTGAATGTTGCGCGCCACCAGCCGACGGCATGTCCAGACCCTTTCAGGAACTGCGCAGCGCCGCGGCCCGGCAGATTTCTTCACCTGCAGCGAATGCCGCGCCTGAAAGCGTCCAATGAAGAGACGCTCGACTTCGC
>JALOOB010000107.1 GCA_025454635.1 Anaerolineae bacterium | reverse complement strand
CTCACGCGTAACTGCCGGGTGGAGGCGATCATGAAGGACAACCACACGATCGGCAACAACCCGCAGAACGTCATCCGGTGGTGCCGGATCGCGCGCGAGGAGGCGGAACGCGCGTAGGCGGGGCGCGAGGGGCCGACTTGCGAAAAGTGGCTCGAAAAGGCTCTTGACAGGGAAACTCAGATGTGATAGGTTGTTTCTGCAAACGTTGCCACATATCTTCTAGCCCTTAACCGCTTCATAACCTGGCTTGCGGGCGATATAGATGGTTTTTGCCCAGCGCGCGTCGGCAACGCCTGTAACAACGTTTTCATAGCTGATCGAGCCTTCCTGCGATAGGAGCCTCCCGTGGCGAACACGATTGTTGATGTTGCGAAACGCGCAGGTGCGTCGCCTTCAACCGTGTCGCGTGTTCTGAATCGGAAGGGATATGTCAGCGAGGAAATGCGCGAGAAGGTGGAGCGGGCTGCGCTCGAGCTGGGCTACCAGCCGAACTGGCAGGCCCGCGCGCTAAAGGGCAAAGCGTCCGGCCTCGTCGGACTCATTATTCCTGATATCTCGAACACCTATTATACGGCGGTCGCGCAAGGCGTTGCGGGCCGGCTCCGGGCGCATGATTACGAACCGGTCCTTTGCGTGAATAATGAGGACCCCGTCGTCGATCTGCACTACCTACAGATTCTTCAGCAGAAGCGCGTCGACGGGATCCTTTATGCGCACCCGGCGGCCGGGAGCAACTGGCAGATGGTCGAAGCCATGGTGCGCGGCGGAATGCCCATCGTCGAGATCAATCGCCAGCACGCGCCCGATTTGCTGGATGCGGTTGTAGCCGACAACTACCTCGGCGCCTACCAGATGACCGAGCATCTCCTTGCGCTTGGTCATACCCGCATCGGCCTCGTGCTGGGCGAGACGCAACTTATCACCGGCAACCGCCGGTTAGCAGGTTATCGCCGCGCTCACGAGGATGCGGGCGTGCGCGTCGATCCTTGTCTGGTGCGCGTCGGCTCCTTTATCCGGCAGCACGGCGAAACCGCAACCCGCGAGCTGCTGTCGCTGCCTGAGCGACCAACCGCCCTTTTCGCGGGCAGCAACCGCATCCTGATGGGCTGCCTTGCTGTCATCTCCGAACTCGATATCTCTATTCCAGGCGAGCTCTCTATCGGCTCATTCGACAACACGGAATGGATGAGCGCCTGGCGTCCGCCGATCACTGCGGTGGACATTGCGATTGACGAGCTGTCCCGCCTTGCCGTTGACCTCCTGCTCCGCCGCATTGCGGAGGGAGACGCGTGCAAGCCGGTTACATATACGTTGAGCACTTCGTTGATCCGCCGCGCGTCGACCGCGGCGCCCCCGGAGAAAGTCGAGCGCGTGCCGGCTGCATTACGGCACGGACGATCCTGAGCCTTTGGCGCAAAGGGAGGGCACCGGTGACACCATTGGCCGCACTCATCGAAGACTTGCGTGTTCCAACCGGCCAGCTTGCGCTTGCGTGGTTGGGCGGCGCAAGTTTTGTCCTCAAAGCCCACGCGGGACCGGTCGTTGCGATCGACCCCTACCTCTCCGATTCGCTCGCCCATATGTATGGCTGGGAGCGGCTGTCGTTTTCGCCCGTTCCAATGGCGCCCGCGGAACTGCGCGCCGGGCTGGTGCTGACGACTCACGCGCATGAAGACCACCTCGACCCGGAGACGATCCCAGACCTCGCCCGCGCATCGGATGCGCTGATTGCCGGCCCGGCCTCCTGCGTGGAGTTGATGGCGCAGTGGGGCATCGGAGAGGATCGCGTGGCGCGAATGGATACCGGCGACAGGAAGACGCTGCGCGGCGTCGACGTCGCGGCTGTGTTTGCGCACCACGCATCCAACGCGGGCGCGCAGACTCCGGACGCGGTCGGCTACGTCGTCGAGTTGGGGGGCGTGCGCGTGTATCACACCGGCGACACTCTGGCGCATCCTGAGCTTGCGGCGGTGCGCGCGCTTCGCCCTGACGCGGTGTTGATTTGCATCAACGGCGGTTACGGCAACATGGGGCCGGAAGAGGCCGCCCATCTCACCGCGGAGATCGACCCTGCCGTCGTTATCCCTATGCACTGGGGCCTGGTGGCAGAGAACACTTCCGACCCTCGCGATTTCGTCCGCGCGCTCGCCGCCACCGGCAGCCGCGCGCGGCCACTTGTAATGACGCCCGGCGACTGCATCGTTTCCGCTTTCGGTCGCGCGCCGGCGCTCTAACCGCAGGAGAGTTCCATGCAAGCTGCTGTCTGGCATGCTCGCCGCGATATCCGGGTGGAGGAATTTCCTGACCCTGATGCGCCCGCGCCGGATGAGGTCCGTCTCGCGATTTCCTGGTGCGGCATCTGCGGCACCGACCTGGAAGAGTACACCCAGGGTCCTCTCTTCATCCCGCCGGCGGACAAGCCCAACCCCATCACCGGCCGTCACGCGCCGATGGTGATCGGCCACGAGTTTGTCGGCCGGGTGGTGCGGCTCGGGCGCGACATAACGGACCTGAAGGTGGGCGACCGGGTCGCGGTGGACACGCTGATACACTGCGGCGAGTGCCCCTTCTGCCAGCGGCACCAGGTGCATCTGTGCGAGCGGCTTGCAATCATGGGGTTGATGACCGATGGCGGGCTGGCCGAGTATATCAACGCGCCGCGCTACATGTGCTTTAAGTATGCGGACGGGTTGAGCGACGCGCACGCGGCGCTGGCGGAACCGGCATCCGTGGCGGTCCGCTCCGCTCGGCGGGGCCGGCTGACCGCGGGCGAGAGCGTCGCCGTCATCGGCGCAGGCAGTATCGGCCTGCTGACCGTCGAGGTGGCGCGCGCGATGGGGGCCGGGAAGGTGATTGTCGTGGAGCCGGCGGAGAGTCGCCGCAAGGTCGCGCTGGAGCTGGGCGCGTCCGCAGCTATCGATCCGCGGGACGGCGATCCGATAGACGCGGTGCGCCGTCTCACCGGCGGGCGCGGCGCGGACGTCGTCTTCGAGTGCGCGGGGATCACTTCCACGATGGCCCTTGCGCCCGAGCTGGCGAGGCGCGCCGGGAGGATTGTGCTGGTGGGCCTCCACGATGCGCCGGTGCCGATACGGCTCGTCTCCGTTGTCACCGGTGAGCAGGAGCTCATCGGCTCCTTCTCGCATGTCTACGACGAGGATTTCTCGGCCGCGGTCGACATGTTGAGCGCGGGACAAATCCTGGCCGAACCGCTGATCACGGCGCAGATCGGCTTACGCGATCTTGTGCGCTGTGGACTGGACGAGCTGAGCGCAAGCAAAGATAAGCATCTCAAGATCCTAGTCTCGCCAGAAGGATGATCCAGCGGGTAGGTAACGATCCTATCGAAGGGAGGTGATGTGGGTCCCGGGAACTAACGGTCTGGGGGACCAGACGGAGTCCGGCGGCTGCAAGCAACGAGTGCGGCAGCCGGTTGCCGGGAGCGCCGCTAATCGCCATTGGCAAGCGGTCCTGCCCAGAACACGCGATTGCTCGTTGGCCACGCGAAGTCCACACCCGAAGAAGGAGAAGCTTCCATGAAGGCAGGCAAGCGACTGGTTATCCTCTCGCTCGTGGTGATCGCGACATTGCTGCTGGGCGCATGCGCTGCGCCCGCGCCGCAGGTCGTCGAGAAAGTCGTGACCCAGGTGGTCGAGAAGGAAAAGGTTGTCGAGAAGGTCTCGACGCAGGTCGTCGAGGTCGAGAAGGTCGTGGAGAAGGTCTCGACGCAGGTGGTCGAGAAGGTCGTGGAGAAGCAGGTCGAGGTGGTCGTCACCCCGACGCCAGGCGCGGCCAACCCCTACCGGCCGGAAGATCTGTTCAAGCTGGCGGACGAGCTTAAGGCCGCCACGGCCGAGTGCGCGCCGCCCGCGGGCGCGAAGTACGCGCTGCTGACCAACGCAGTCGCCCCGTTCTGGACCGCGGCCCAGACTGGCGCGTCCCGCGCGTCTTCCGAGATCAACGTCCCCATCACGTTCATGTTCCCGACCGCCGCTGAGAAGTTGTCCCAGCAGATCTCCATGTTGGAGACGTTCGTCAGCGACAAGTACAACGCCATCACCTTCTCCGCCATCGACCGCGATGCGCCGAAGCCCATCATCGAGAAGGCCGTCGAAGAGGGCATCCAGGTGCTCACCACGGACTCGGATGCCACGGGCAGCGAGCGCCTGCTCTACATCGGCATGTCCGACTATGATGCGGGCGTGAAGGCCGGCGAGGCCGCGAAGAAGATCATCGGCAAGGGCAAGGTTGTCGGCCTGGTCGGCTACGCCACGGCGCAGAATGCTCAGGACCGGATCGCCGGCGTGAAGGACGCCTTCGAGGGCAGCGAGCTCGAGCTGGTCGAGGTGATGCTGGACGACATCAAGCCGGAAGTATCCCTCTCCAATGCCCAGACGGCCATGCAGAAGTACCCCGACCTGGCCGGCTTCGTCACCTTCTACTCCTACAACGGTCCGACGGCGTGCCAGGCAGTCAAGCAGGCCGGCAAGACGGGCGAAGTCAAGATCGTCGCCTTCGACGCCGAACCTGAGACCCAACGCTGCACGGCGGAAGGCGTCGTGCAGGCGATGATCGGGCAGCGCGTCTACTTCTACGGTTATCTGAGCGGTCTCGTCATGCATTCGTTGACCTGCAACGGGGCCGAAGAAACCATGAAGCTGCTCGATCCGTATCTCTACCCGTGGCCCACGAAGGCGACCGCGACCACCGCGGAAGGCGCCGAGGGCAAGATTCACCTGAACACCGGCATCGACGTCATCGAGGCGGACACGTTCGCCTTGTACCAGGAATACCTCAACTCTATCGGCATCCCGTCGCAATGACGGACCCGTCGGTAAGACGGAACCCGTCGGCGCGACGGAACCCGTCTCACCGACGGGTTAGCGCCTGATTCGGCACGACCTGGCGGGCTGACCTTCGGGAGGGCCCGCCAGCCCGCCAGGTATGTCGAAAGGGGGGCTTGCCCCAGCCCAGCAGCCGCGCGATTCTTGCCGCGGCGCGGGCGGTCGCAGATGCGTTGCCGGCCTGGGACGAGCCCATCTTTCGGATGCATGCGCTCAGAGGAGGAAAGCGTAGCCGATGGCAGATCAACCCTTGTTACACATGGAGCATATTTCCAAACGGTTTCCCGGCGTGCAGGCGCTCGACAACGTGGATTTCGAGGTGCAGCAGGGAGAAATCCTCGGTTTCCTTGGAGAGAACGGCGCCGGCAAGTCCACGCTCGTCAAAATCCTCTCCGGCGTCTATTCGAAGGATCAAGGCACGATCCGGTTCAAGGGTCAGCAGGTCGAGATGCGCAGCCCCCACGAGGCCCAGGAGGTAGGCATTACGACCATCTACCAGGAGCTGGCACTGGTGCCTTACCTGAGCGTGGCCGAGAACATCTTCCTGAATCGGGAACCGCGCCGGGTGCGCCAGATCGGCCTGGTGGATTTCAAGACGCAGAAGAAGCTGGCCGAAGAAATCATGGCGGACCTGGGTGTCGAAATCCCCGGTGATCGGCTGGTCAAAGACCTAACGGTTGCTGCGCAGCAGATGGTCGAAATTGCCCGCGCCGTCTCGCGGAACGCCAGCTTGATCCTGATGGACGAGCCTACCTCCGCGCTTTCGAGCAAAGAGGTCGATGCGCTCTTCAGCTTGATGCGCCGGCTCAAGGAGAAGGGCGTCTCGGTCGTTTTCATCAGCCACCGTCTCGATGAGGTTTTGGCCGTGGTCGACCGCATTGTCGTCATGCGGGACGGCCAGCGCGTTGGGACGATGATGCGCTCGGAGGCTACGGAGACCAACATCATCCGGATGATGGTCGGCCGCGAAGTCGGCCTCTTCCCGAAGGAGGATGCGCCGGTTGGCGAGACGGTCCTGGAGGTGCGGAACCTGTCGGGCGCCAATGGCGTGCGAGACGTCAGCTTCAGTATTCGCCAGGGCGAGATTGTGGGATTGGCCGGGCTTGTCGGTGCGGGCCGGACAGAGGTCGCGCGGCTGATCACAGGCGCTGACCATATCAAGGGTGGCGAAATCCTGATCGAAGGCAAGCCGGCTCGGATCCGCGACACGGCCGATGCCGTGCGCGCTGGCATCGGCTGGGTTCCAGAGGACCGCAAGCAGCACGGCTTAGTGCTCATGATGGACGTCAAGTCCAATATCAGCCTGGCCATTCTGAAGCGCATCTCCGGGCTGCTGGGCTCCGTTCGGTTCAAGGAGGAGCGCGAGATTGCCGAAGAGTACATCCGCGCCCTGTCCATCGCCACGCCGGGAATCTCCCAGACGGTGAGCAACCTGAGCGGCGGCAACCAGCAGAAGGTTGTGGTTGCGAAGTGGTTGAGCGCGAAGCCGAAGCTGCTCATCATGGACGAACCGACGCGCGGCATCGACGTCGGCGCCAAGGCCGAAGTGCATGCGCTAATGAGCAGGTTGGCGAAGGAAGGTATGGCCATCCTGATGATCTCCTCAGAGATGCCGGAGATCATCGGCATGAGCGACCGTGTGATCGTCATGTGTCAGGGGCGGGTGACGGGCGAGTTCGCCCGGCCGAACCTGTCGCAGGAAGAAATCATGACTTGCGCCACCCGCTTCCTGAGGCTGGACGCGGTCGACGAGACCGGGGCCGTGATCGCGCCGACCGAGGCGGGAGACCGCGAGGTCGCAATGGCGGTCCATCAAGCCAACGAGTAGTTTCACCGGAGGACTTCCATGCAAACGACATCTGCAAAACCGGGCGGTGCGCTCGCGCCTCAGAAGACGATTTGGGAGCGGATCAAAGGGCTGTTCCGCATCACCGAGTTCGTCTTGCTGTTGATCATCATCGGCCTGTTCATCTTGGGTTGGGTCATCAATCCGCGGTTCGTCAATCCCGGCAACCTCCAGATTTTGTTCCGGGACACGGCGCTACTGGCCATCGCCGCAATCGGCGTCGGGTTCACGATCCTCACCGGCGGCATTGATCTTTCGGTGGGCTCGATCGTGGGGCTCGCCGGCGTCATGTCCGCGTACTTCATGATGACCTGGAAATTGCCGATCTGGCTGAGCATTATCTTGACCTTGTTTCTCGGCCTCCTGATCGGGTTGTACCACGGGTTGTTCGTCACGAAGCTCAAGATGCACGGCTTCCTGATCACCCTCGTGACGATGGGCCTGGCGCGCGGCGCGATCCTCGTGCTGACCAACGCGTTCCCGATCACCGGCCTGCCGCGCGGGTTCACGAACATCGGGCAGGAATACGTCCTCGGCATCCCGATCCCGGTGCTGATTGCGATTGTGGTGGCGGTTGTGGCGTACTACTTGCTGCGGTACACCTACATCGGCCGCCAGATCTATGCGGTTGGCGGCAACGTGGATGCTGCCCGCTTCTCCGGCGTGAGCGTCGACAAGCGCATCATCCTCTGCTACATCGTCTCCGTCGTTTGCGCTTCGGTTGTCGGTATGATCCAGGCGGCCCGCTTGAGCCTCGGCCATCCGGGCTCCGGCGAGGGCTACGAGTTGCTCGCCATCACGGCATGTATCCTCGGCGGAATCAGCTTTATGGGCGGCCAGGGCGGGGTGATCGGCATCGTCGTGGGCGCGCTGTTGATCGGCACCCTGCAGAACCTGCTGGTCATGGTCAACGTCAACCCGTACTGGCACAAGATCGTCATCAGCCTGGTGCTGCTCGCCGCGATCACCATCGACTACGCGCGCCGCCGGCGTCGCGTCTAAGCATCGCTCAAATATCACGGGAGGGTAACGATGTCTGATCCCGTAGGCATCGGTTTTATCGGCGCGGGCGAAATTTCGATCCTGCACGCCAAAGCCGTCAAGCAAATACCCGGCGCGAAGCTGGTGGGACTATGGAACCGGTCGCCTGAGCGCGCCAAGGAGCGCGCCGAGTGGTACGGCTGCAAGCGCTACGAGACGCCGGAAGAGCTGGTGGCAGACCCGGAGATCGGCGCAGTCTTCGTCCTGACCGACCTCGACACGCATCTGCAGTACGCAAAACTCGCGATGGAAGCGGGCAAGCACGTTCTCGTCGAGAAGCCGCTGACCGCGACGGTGGCCGAGATCGAAGAGATGCGCGCCACCGCGGAGCGGATGGGCGTGGTCTGTGTGCCCGGCTTCAACATGATCCACGAGGCGAGCATCGCGAGGGCGCGCACCCTCATCCAGGGCGGCGACGTGGGCAAGGTTGTCTCCTGCTACGTCATGTACAACATCCATCACTCGGAGGAGCGCGCGTCCACGCTGCCGGGGATGGTGCGCCACATTCTGGCCCACAACATCTACACGATGAACTACCTTGTTGGCCGGCCCACCCGCGTGACCGCGTTCAAGGCGATGCGGCACTACGAGGCGCTGGACAAGGAAGACCTGGCGATGGTGCTGCTGGAGCTAGAGTGCGGCGGGATCGCGCACCTGTGCGCGAGTTTTGCGGCCGATGACCTCTCTGCCGACCCGTGGACCTTTATGGTGAAGGTGATCGGCACCGCGGGAACGACCCGGTACACCTACCAGGACTGGGTCGAGGCGAAGAAGGGCATCTCGCACTCACGTGTTTACACCGCGTACCAGGAGACGATCACGAACGAGGACCGGTACTTCGTGGATGTCTGCCTGAAGGGCGGCGCGCCACTTCAGAACCTCGACGACGCGATGATCGTTCAGAAGGTCATCGACGGCGTCGAGAAGTCCATCGCCGAGGGCATCTCCGTCCCGATTGTCTAGGGCGGCAAGGAGACACCTTATGAAGATCGCGGTGATCAACGAAACCAGCGCCGCGGATCGCAACGCCGACATCATGGCGGCCCTTGAGGGGCGCGGGCACGAAATCCTGAACGTCGGGATGAAGAAGGGGTTCGAGCCGCCCGAGTTGCAGTACATCCAGACGGGCGTCATGACCGGCCTGTTGCTGCACCTGAAGCGCGTCGACCTGGTCGTCGGCGGGTGCGGCACCGGGCAGGGGTATCTCAGTTCGGCCATGCAGTATCCCGGCGTGTTTTGCGGGCATATCCTGACGCCGCTCGACGCGTGGCTGTTTGCGCAGATCAACGACGGCAACTGCATGTCCCTGATGCTCAACCAGGGGTACGGCTGGGCCGGCAACGAGAACCTGCGCATGATTTTCGACGCGTACTTCAGCGTGGAGCGGGGGAAGGGTTACCCCGCGCACCGGCAGGCGCCGCAGCGCGCCTCGCGCATGACGTTGTGGAAGGTGTCGGGCCTGACCCACTATCCCTGGCACGAAATCATTGCGCGGCTGACCGACGACATACTGCATCCCGCGCTGACCTATCCGGGCTTCGTCGAGTTGCTCGACATCGACTCCATTGCGGACGAGGCGCTCAAGGCCGCGCTGCGCAAGGCGCTTCTCGCCGCGACCGCGACGCCCGCATGACGCGCTCGGCGCGTTGATCCGCAAGAAGGGATTAACCTTATGGCTGTTTCTGCCTCGGCGGCATACCACTCGGAGGCGCTGTTGGCCGAGTTGAGCGACGTCGCGCGCGACCTGCGCCGCGACAGCCTCGCGATGATCCATCGCCGGGGGGCCGGCCATCCCGGCGGGTCGTTGTCCTGCGCGGAGATCATGGCCGCGCTCTTCTTCCACAAGCTGAACATCGACCCCGCGCGGCCGGACTGGCCGGAGCGGGACCGGTTCATCATGAGCAAGGGCCACGCGTCCGCGATCCTGTACTCGGCGCTGGCGCGGCGCGGCTTCTTCCCCCAGTCCGATCTCGAAGGGTGGGGCGCGCTGGACTGCCACTTGCAGGGCCATCCGGACCGGCTGAAGACGCCCGGCGTCGAAATGAGCTCGGGCCTGCTCGGCCACGGCATCCCCGGCGACGGCGAGTGCCAGGGCGGGATCGTCTGGGAAGGCGCGATGGCTGCGGCCAAGTTCCGCGTCGACCGGCTCACCGCGATCCTCGATTACAACGACGTGCAACTGGACGGCGCGGTGCACGACATCATGCCGCTCGAGCCGCTGGCCGAGAAATGGCGGGCGTTCAACTGGGCCGTGTTGGAAGTGAACGGACACAACATGCGCCAGGTGCTCGAGGCGCTGGACACGGCCAGCGAGATTCACGGGCGCCCCACCATCATCATCGCGCGCACCACGAAGGGGAAGGGCGTGTCGTTCATGGAGGACCGCGCGTACTGGCACGGCATGGCGCCGAACGATGCGCAGCTGGCCCAGGCCATGGGCGAGCTGGAAAGGTGCTCGTAACATGGGCGCAATAGCAATCAGGGAAGGATATGGCCGGGCGCTGGCCGAGTACGGAAAGGTGAACCCGAATGTCGTCGCGCTCGATGCGGACACTTCGTCCTCGACGCTCTCCGCCTATTTCGGCGCAGCATATCCCGACCGCTTCTTTAATATCGGCATTGCCGAGCCATGCATGATCGACGTGGCCGTGGGGCTGGCGCTCGGGGGATACATCCCGTTCGTCAACGGGTTCGCTGCATTGCTCGCGCTCCGCGCGATGGAGCAGATCCGCACGTGCGTGTGCTATGCCCGCGTGAACGTCAAGCTCGCGGCAAGCTACGCGGGCGTGTCCGACTTCAAGGACGGCCCCACGCACCACGCCATC
>JALOOB010000410.1 GCA_025454635.1 Anaerolineae bacterium | reverse complement strand
TTGAAGCCAACCTCAGGCAGCACGCCGGTCAGGCGCGTGAGCGCGGCAAGCATCACATAGCCGAAGTAGTAGTAGCTGATGCCGTAGCCGGAAAGCCAGGGGTCCTGCGGGGGGAAAAGGCGGCTGCCGAGGACGCCGTTGATGAAGGCGAACTCCATCGGCTTCTCGGTGCCTGCAATGTCCGGATTGTACGCGCGGAAGACGGCCCACAGCGCGAAGACGACCAGGAACAGAAGCTCGGTGGCGAAGATCAGGCCCTTGTTCGCGGCCAGCCAGTCGACCAGCGGCCGCCTGCCCGCTTCGTCGCGACGGAAGGCCGCGCGTCCCACCAGGGCGGAAATAGCAGCCACCATGAGCAACGCGAGGATGATGCCGCCGAGCGTGTTGGGCAAGACGCGAAAGATCGCGCCGAGCCAGAGGATGTATGCGGTGAGCAACAGGCCGAGGGGCTTTGCAAAGGGGTACGCGCGTCCTGGCAGCCGCGCGAAAACGCGCCACGTCAGCGGCAGCGCGGCGAGCCCGAGAAGCTGGAGGGCCAGCCACCATGAGATCACAGGCAACATAAATGCTTCCAAAAGCGAGCGACGAAACCGATAATCAATGCGTCATTGTAGCATGGGCGGCGGACCCGGCAAAAAGAGGGCCGAGATTGCCCCGCGGCGCGGGCGCAGGAGCGGGCGTCGGAACAAAGCCCGGCAGGGGCGCGGAACGCAGCGCGGCGGCGAGCGCAGATCCCGTCTGGCGCGCGCTGATGGTGGTGGGCGTGAGGGTGGAGGTCAGCGTCGGCGTCGAGGTGACGGGTGCGTCGACCCGATTGACCGTCCACAGCAGCGCGGAGAGCGTGACCAACACCACGAGAATGATGGCCGCAGGCGCCAGGCCGCCCCGAAACGCAAAGCCGAACGCGGCGCGCGGTTTCTCGGCGCCACGATCGGCGATCAGCGCGGCGAGCGGACGCGATAAGCTCGGCGGCAGCGCGGGATCGCGCGCGCTGAGAAGCAACGCGTCCGTTTCGTCGTAGGCCGCGCGTGCCGCGGCGCACTCTCGGCACGATGCGCTATGGGCATCGGCCGCCGCCCGCTCCCCTGCCGACGCGTCGCGGTAGCTCGCCAGTATCTGCCTCACGCTTTCGTGGTCAATCATTCCACTTCACCCTGCCGGTACGCCCGGATGAACATTTCCTTGGCCCGGTAAACGCGTGTCTTGACCGCCCCCTCGCTGATACCGAGCATGTCCGCTATCTCTGCGACGTGGAAGCCGTAGTGGCCGAACAGCAGCAGCGGGGCGCGATACTCTTCACTCAAAGCGCCTAGCGCTCGCTCGACCGCGTCGTGCTCCATCAACTGCCGCTGTGAATCATTCGCGCTGCGCGCCCCCTCCCCTTCTGCGTCCTCAAAGTTCAACCAACGGAAGCGCCGATTTCGCTTGAGAGTCGTTGAGCATGTATTAATTGCTATGCGAAAAATCCAAGCCCGCGCATTCTCGATGCCCGGCAACTTCGCCCGCGCCGCATAAACCTTCAGGAACGTCTCCTGCGTGACCTCTTCCGCTAGCGCGGCATCGCGCGTCATGCGCGCCAGGTACGCAAACACGGCAGCGCGATGCTGCTCGAACAGCTCGGCCACCTGCTGCGCTTGCGCGTCACTTTCCTGCTCTTCCGGCATTTCGCTTCACACAGAGTATGACTGCTGAGGGACAGGAAAGGTCACAGATCAGGCTGGGGCCGATCATGACGTGACCTCATAGATTGTCACGTCGTCATTCTGGTAGACGACGCGCAACTCCCCTGCCTCTGCCAGAATGTCGAACTTGCGGAGCGCGTCCGCATCGAAAAGGAGCCGCTCCAACTGACCAACATAGACATAGCCCACGCGCAGCTCGCGCATCAGGCGGCGCGCTTCGGCAATGTCGGTGGTCGTCCAGAAGGCGCGAGCAGCGCTCGCCCGCGGGCCGATCTGCTCTCCCGGCCGCTGTTCGTACTGGTGTTGGCCGAGAAAGGTCGGCAGTCCCGTTATACTGGCTACACGAAGTCCACCCGCCCGGTAATAGTCAAACCCGACCTCCTCCCCGTCGACCGCGTAGCCGCCCGCCGGCGCCTCGGCTACGACCGGCGCGCCGCTGACGTTTTCCAGCAGCCACTTCAACGCCGCGCGGTCGCCCGCGGGCCGCAGCACGCGCTCTCCGTTGGGCCAGGTGTACTCCGCCGTATCCATGTAAGCCGTCGCATCGAGCGTGCCGAGCGGCGGGCTGCCGTTCGGGAACCGGTCCTCGACCCGCGCCCGCACCCCAACAAAGAGGAACACGAGGCTGCCCGCGAGCAAGAAGCCCGCCGCGGCCTGCCACGGTACGCCGAGCCACGCCGGCGCGCTGCTGGTCAGCCGCCACAATCGCGCGAGCATATAGCTGCTCGCCAGGCCCAGGAAGAGCCAGGCGGGCACGGAGAACTTGAACAGCGTATTCATCCGGCGCCAGTCGCCGCCTTCGAGGAAGTCGCGCAGGTAGACGACTTCGATGCCGGCGACGACTGCGAGCCCGAGCGCCAGCAGCAGCGCGGCAAACGCCGAACCCGGCTCCGCGCGGCGGTCGACGATCAGCGGGAGCGCGAGCAGCAGCGGCAGCGCGGCGAGCGCAACGGTGGGCCGGCCCAGCGCGGCCAGCACCGCGAGCGCGCCCCCTGCGAGGAGCGCGACAAACAACCACGGCCGCGCGCGGCGCTGCCCCATCTCCGCGCGCTCCGCCGAGCGGCCGCGCTTGAGCAGCGCCATGGCTGTGTAACTGATCCCGATGAACAGGAAGAGGCCCCAGATCAACAGCCACTTGGAGAACGGGCTCGACGTCTCGACGAGGCCGAGGAAGCGCGCGATCACGTTGCCCTCGCCGCCGCCGACCTGCGCCTGGTAATTGAGATAGAACGGCAGATACGCGGCGACCGACAGAGCGAGCGCGGCGACAGCGGAGAGCGCGGCGCCTGCCAGCATCGGGATGCCAGATGCGGGCGCGCGCCATGCGGCGAGCAGCATTGCGCCGCCAACGAGCAGCGCATAGGTGGGCAGGTCCCATGTGTTGATGGCGCCGAGCGAACCGAGCGCCAGGGCGACCAACAGGACTCTAGGCAGCCACGCCTTAGGAGGCCGGGCGATGCGCGAGCCAGTCGAGCGCCAGCGCGACGGTCAGCAGGCCGAACGGCATGGAGATCAGGTGCGGGTGCAGGTCGGCAAAGGTGAAGGTCCACAGGGGGAATTCGTTGATGGTGAACGGAATGACGCGGCTCGCCGCCCAGTAGTCGAACGGCGGGAACGACCCGCCGCCCATGACCTCCGCCAGGCCCTTCAACGCCCACTCGATCCCCGTCAGGTTGCCAATGAGAACCGTGAGGACGACGGCAAGCGCGCCCACGGCCGCGGGCCGCGCGTCGCGCGCGCGCGAGGCGAT
>JALOOB010000106.1 GCA_025454635.1 Anaerolineae bacterium | reverse complement strand
CATGCGCAGACGCGCGGCGCGCTCAGCCACATTCTCAAGTACCACTCGGAAATCGACGGGTTGCGCAGTGAGGCGCAGGAGGGCCAGGAATGGCAGCGCCGCGTCGGTGCCACCTTGCGCGAGGCCGAAGCGCTCGCGGGTCGCCGGCGGTTCGACCAGGCGCTCGAAGCCTTGGACGACACGCTCCGCCCGCTGACTGCGCGCGGCTGGGAACGTCTCGGGACCGCGCTCGCCGCGCAGCGCGAGAAGCTCTGGGCCGAGCGGGACGTCTCCGAGCGCATCCAGTTCGCGCAGGCCGCCTACGAGCGCGAAGATTACGGCCTTGCGACCGAGCTGGCCGCCTCCCTCCACGAAGAGCTGCCTGGCCGCGACGACGTCCGCCGTCTGCACGAACGCGCGCGCGCCGCCTGGAGTCGGCTGCGTGAGCGCCTCGCGGCAGTCGACGCGGCGCTTGCAGACGCGCGTGTCGACGATGCGCTCGCGCTCTTGAGCAGCCTGCGCGCCGAACACCCGCGCAACCCCGACTGGCAGGCCGTCGCTCTGCGCATCTACCTCGACCAGGGCCGCGCGCGGACCGCGGAAGGCCGCGACGCCATGGCGCAGCAGGCGTTCGAGGATGCCGCCTCCGCGTTCGATGCCGCCGCAGCGGCGCTGTCCGCCGTCGTCGAGATCTTCCCCGACCATCCCACCGCCGCGGGCGAGCAAGCCGAAGCCGACGCGCTCCGTCAGGCCGCGTTGTCCGCGAACCAGGCCGTCCGTGATCGTGTCGCGCTGCGCTGGGACGCGAGCCGCGGGGGTTGGCAGGCCGCGCGCGACCAGTTGGCGCGCGCCGCGGCAGCCCGCGGGCACGGCTTCGGTGACATCGCGGCGGTCCTCGATGCCGGCTACGGCGAAGCCGATGCCGCGCTGAGCGATCTGGCAACCGCGCGCCTCATGCTCGTGGACGGACGGCAGGCGCTGGAGGCGCGCGACGTGGGGGCGGCACGCGACGCCTTCCGCTCCGGCCTCAGCCGCGTCGAAGGCGACCGCCTCGGTGAGACACCCCACGCGCGCGAGCTGCGTGACGGACTCGCGGCCGGCCTGCGCGACGCGGAGCGCATCCAGCGGGACGTCAAGAAGCTGCTCGCTCAGGCGGATGCTGCCAGCGGAGAGCGCGAGCGGCTCGCGCTGCTGCGCCGCGCCTACGAACGCTGGGAGACCGCGCCCGGGCTCACCGCGCGGCTTGCCGATGCGCTCCTGGCGGCCGCGGCAGCCGGCGCGGGCGCGGGCGACGAAGAAGAGGCCCTCGCGTACTGCGCGCAGGTTGCCGAACTCACGGACGCGCCCGAAGGCGCCTTGAGCGACGCGCAGCGCATGGCGGGCGACATTGCCGCGCGCCGCGCGGAGAAGATCGCGGCCGCGGAAGCCGCCGAGCGGCAGGCGCGCCAGCAGGCCGAAGACGCTGCTCTGCGTCCCGTGGTTGCGGCCCTCGACGCATTTGAGGCGCTGTGCGAGCCCGCGGCCGGCGGCGATCTGGCCGCGGTCGATTGGGAAGCAGTCGAAGCACCGTTGAAGGAGGCGCGCAAGACGCTCGCTGCGGCGCGCCGCGCTCTGCAACCGCTGCCACCGCGTTGGGACGAACTCAAATCCCGCGTCGATTCCGCCGAGCGACTTGCTCACGTGCTGACTTCGGCAAGCAGTCGCATCGGGGCGGGCCGTGCGGTCGAGGCCATCCCCGCGCTCCAGGCTCACGCCGCGGCCGATCCGCATCCGTTCGTCACCGCCGCGTTGGAGCGCCTCGTCCGCGTGGCTGCTGGCGACACGGCGGACGCCGCGAGGGAGTGGCAGGCGCGCGCGGTGGACGCGCTCGAGCGCGGCGAGTTGGCCACGGCTGCCGCTTACCTTGACCTGGCCCGCAGCTTCACGGTAGCCGCGCCGTACGCCGTGCCCGAGATCCGCCGCGTCGAACGGCAGATCGTCTTGCTCACCGAGGCGCGCGACGCGACGCGCGCGGGCCGCGCTGCGCTTGCCCGGGGAGATCACCGCGCCGCGCTCGCCGCGTACCGCGCCGCGCTCGAAATTGCGGCGGAGGGCGAATCCGGCCTTCCCCCCGGCGCGCGGCGCGCGCTCCATGCGGTGCTGGAAGCCGAAGACGCGGGCGATGCGACAGACGCGCCGGACTCGCTGCTCGGAGACGACAGCCATCCGCTCACGCGCGAGTTCGTCGCGCCCGCGCTCGCGCGCTGGCTCCGCCTGGCGCGGCAGGCTTCCGCGCTGCGGCAGGTGGAGACGCAGGTCGCCTTGGGCCGGCACGCTGCCGCTGCTGAGGTGGCGGCGGATCTGGCCGAAGCCTATCCGCGCGACCCTCAAATGGTCGATGCGTTCCGCTTGGCCGACGCGGGCGCAGCAGAACGCCGGCTCATGCGCCTGCGGAGGCGTCTCGCCCGCGCCCGCCGGCTTGCGGATCAAGGCGCATACGCCGAGGCGCTGGTCGAGATCGCTCCCCCAGCCTTCGAGGACGAGCCCGAACTTGCGGGTGACGAGGGCGAGGCGCTGGCCGACCAGGCGGCGGACCTCCGCCTGTCGCTGGAGCGGCTCGCGCAGCTTGCCGGCGAGCTTAAGCCGCTGCTCGAACAGATGCGGGACGCCGCGCTGACCGGGCAGTACGACGCCGCGCTCGCGGCGCGTTTGCAGGCCGAGTTCCTTGACCCTGGCCGGCGGGCGAGCGCGCTCTGGGCAGATATCGACGGGTTGGCGGCCTTAATCGAGACGCGCCGTTCGCAGCGTCCAGCGCAGTCCGCGCCCGCCCCACCCGCAGCTCCGCCGCCCCTCGCGGCCGAGGTCGCGCCTCCCGCGCCGCCGAAGGTCCCGCCGCTGCAGTCAGAGCCCGTCGAACCACTCGCTGCGCCGCCTGTCACGCGTCCGGTCGAGTCGCCTGCAGCAGAACTGCCTGCTCCTGCGGATGTTCATCCGCCAGTTCCCACTGAACCGCCTGTTGCGCGGGATATCGAGGAGTCGCCGGCGCCGGACGAGCCGCCGGCCCCGTTCGATCTGGACGATTGGCTGAGCAACGTCACCGATCTTGGCCCCGAAGGTGGGGCGCCTGAGAATGGGTCGTAAATGATGCGAATGAAGCCATCGGGCCTTGCCCTCTTATCCTTGCTGGCTGCGCTGCTGGCGTTGAATTTGGCGCTGCCCCTTCACGCGTCTGCCGCGCCCGCGTTCCAGCGTGATCGCGGCCAGATCACCGTCGGCAACGAACACGTCGGCGTCGTCGCCAACGAACTCGGCCAGTTCACCATCGGCACCCTTGGGGGCGACCCCGCCACGCCCGACGATGACGCCAGCCGCCTGATGTACGGGCACGCAGTCGGACGCTTCACTTCCTTCACGACCGTCCGCATCGTCGCCGGCGGAGAGACGGAAGACTTCCCCCTCCTGCGAAGCCCGAATCCCGCTCCGCGGGAGGAGGACGGCAGCCTGTGGATGGGTTGGGAGCTTCCCGGTCTCTCGCTCTCGCAGCGATTGGTCCCCGCGAACAACCCCTACACGAACAGGCCCGACACCGTTCGCATTGAACTGACCGCGACGAACACCTCGGGCGCGCCGCTCTCCGCCGGCGTCCGCATCATGCTCGACACGATGATCGGTGGCAACGACAAGGCTCCCTTCTTCGTGCCCGGCGCGGGCAACTTCGACACTGAGCGCGAGTTCCGCGCCGGCGAAATGCCCGCGTACTGGAAGGCGTTCGAGGCCGCGGACTACGATCCGGCGAGCCTGAAGGGGCAGGGCATCCTGACCGGCGCCGACTCGACCCCGCCCGACCGCCTCGTGTTCGCCACCTGGCCGGAGATCAAGAGCACCGCGTGGGATTACGAAGTCGACACGGACATGTCCGTGGGTGACAGCGCGGTCGCGCTCTACTGGGAGCCGCGTGAGCTTGCGCCCGGCGCATCCGTGGCATTCGTGACTTACTACGGGCTGGCCGGCGAAGGCGGCGGCAGCGCGTGGATCGACGCGCCCGTCAGCATCACGAGCGACGCGCCCGAGTTTAGCGCCACGCTCTGGGTGACGAACCTCTCGGACGCCGACTTCACCGGCGGCGAGGCCGTCATCGCGCTCCCTCAGGGCCTGCGCCTTGCCGACGGGGAGACGGAGCGCAAGCCGATGGCGACGGTGCCGGTCAACGGTGGCGCGCAGTCGGTGAGCTGGCGGCTGGTGGGGGAGGGCGACGTTGACGTAACGTACCCCTACTCCGCAACCGCGACCTTCCAGACCGGCTCCGGCCCGCTCTCCGCCGAGGCGTCGGTGGAGTATCGTTTCATCGCGCTCGCCCAGCCCGCGCCCACTGCCACGCCGACCGAGACGCCCGTCCCGCCGGTGGTCGCTCCCGTCGTCCCTCCGCCCGAGGACGATCGCGGTTTTCCGTGGTGGCTCCTGCTGTTGCCGCTGCTCCTGCTGCCCTTGCTGCTGCTCCTGCTTCGCCGGCGTCCCGCGCAACCCGTGACGCGCGTTCCGCCGCCGCGCGTTCCCCGCGCTGCGCCGCCCCCCGACTTCACCGAGCGCCAGGAGGAGGCCGGCCCGTACGGCGCAAACGTGACGCACGGGCGGAAGAAACCCGACCCGCGCGATCCGCGCGAGAATCCGATGGGGTAGGGGCGCATCCGCGCAATGAAGAGGCCCTGCGGCGATGCGCCGGAGGGCCTCCGTTTGCGGCCTAGCAGCCGCCTTATTGCGCGACCGCAGCGCGCCGTCCGCATCGCAACAAGAAACCGGGCTTCTCCACCCTCAGCCTGGCGAGGCGAAACCCGGTTTTTCCCGCGTCACTCCGCGTGCTGTCGGCGTTACGCGTTCATGCCCCGCATCGCGCTCGATACGTCGGGGTCGTTCCCGAACAGCCGCTGCGCCGCGTCCTTCATGAACGCTGCATCCAGCCCCATCGGCGCGGGCAGCTGCGGCTCCTCGTCCAGCGCGGGCGGCGGGAAGCCCGCCGGGATGCCGTCTTCGACCACCAACGGCTTGCCCGTCTCTGGATGCGGTCCGTTCCACACTTGGTCGAACGTCTTATAGTCGTTCGGGCTGAAGCGGAACATCACGTGGCCGAGGTTGCGCTCTTCGAGCACACGCGCTTCGGGGAACCGCTGGTTGCTCAGGTCAGGAATCGGGAACAGCTTGCTGAGGTCCGCGCCCGTCAGCTTTTCCAGCGCCCGCGCATACGCCACGATGTGCGTCCCGCCGCGCACCAGCAGGTAACCGAGCATCGCGCGCGCCGCCGGGTCATCCACCATCTCGTACACGCGCATCTTGTTCGCGCGCGCGCCGCACTCCAGGAAGAAGTTGTGCAGCAGGTCGAGTTTCAGGTTGCCGCTCGAAAAGACGTAAGTCCCGTTCCACGGGTTGCCCTGCGAGTCGACCGGCATCGCGGACTGCCCGCTGGCGATGAAGTGGTACGAGTTGCGCGCATCCAGCGCGCCCGCCATCGGCGTCGCGCTCGGATCGGTCCCGCGCTTCGTGCTGCCCGTCAGCAGCAGGTTGATCGTGTACGCCACCAGCTCGATGTGGCTGTACTCTTCCGCCGCAATGTTGGCGATCAGGTCGTAGAACGGCCGCATCTTGTCGCGGCCCCGGAAGTTGAACGACTGGAAGGTGTAGTTCATCAAGGTGGACATTTCGCCAAACTTGCCGCCGAGCAGCTCTTGCACGGCCGCCGCAGAGTTGGGCGAGGGGTTCATCGGCTTCGGAAACTCAATCGGCAACTGGTCCAAACGCACAATCATGGGTTCTCATCCTCAACACAGGGTTGCGCGACCGCGACGCCGCGGCGCGCCTCAGCGCAAGGCGCTAATGTTGAGCATCCTATCCGATCCGTCATTATAAATTATGGAGTGACGCTCTCTATTCAATTTTTGTGACTTATGCCGCAAGAAAACTCCGGCCCCGTCGTGGATTCCCTATTGACAGACGCAGAAATGGCGCGACAATATAACTAAAGTTATACAACTGTGGGCGATCTTATTCGTCATGCTTATTCAGCCGAAGCCTCGAACCGCAGAAAGCGCGCCGCGAGGAACTGAAACCGGGTGCAAGGAGCAGCGAAATGGATCCGAAAGCCCTCTTGGAGTCAGTCGTCGCCGTCGGCATTACGCCGCTGGCATCGTTCATCCTGGCTGCCGCGGTCGTGGCGGGGATTTACATCCTGGTCAGGAAGACGAGCCGCAACTAAATGGGCCGGCCGGCCAGGAAAAATGGCAGGCGCCGCGCGCCTGCCATCCAACGCGTCTAAACGACTCGCGTGCCGTTTAGTTCAGTGCAGCCGCTCGGGGTGATCCACCAGTTCCCCGGCCACGTACTGACGCACTGCTTCGTCGACTTCGCGCACGTCCGTAATGATCGGTTGTAAGCCGGCCTCTCGCAGCGCCATGTGGGCGCCGTTGCCCATGCCCCGCGACAGCACCACCTGGCAATCACGGATCGGCGCAGTCATCCGGTTGTGCGCGTCGGCGGCCTCCGGATTGCCGCCTTCGTGGAGGTGGATTTCGCCTCCCGCGTTATGTCCGTGTTCGTGATGCGCGCCGTGCGCGTGCTTCTCACGAAGCTCCTGCGCGACAACGCGGCCATCCTCCACCGTGACCACGCTGTAATACTGAGCGCGGCCAAAATGCGCGCTGATGGTCTTTCCATCATCAGTGACGATAGCGATCTTCATGTAGCGCTAAACCTCCTGAACTTGGCCGCAGTCTGTCGGCCTATTCCATTATGATACACCATCGGCTGCCACGGTTACTCCGCATCTTATCTACATCCGACCAGCATCCGCCTGTGTAGCTTTTGCCCATGTGCGCCCCCTGCCGTAAAATACGCAGGCTTCCCGTTAGCCTCCCAGGCTGGCGCCTCAAAGCGCGCGCCTCCCGGCCGGAGACGCGCCCGGAAAGGAATCCTCACCATGGCTGCCAACATCGCGGCCCCGCGCTCGCTGGGCGATTACAGCCTCGTCGGCCCTTACTCACGCGTCGCAGTGGAGGAGGGGCTGGCCGACGCCCGCTGGTACCTCTCGCCCGTGCCCAAAGAACAGATGCGCGCGCTGCTCGAGCGCCGCGACGGCCCCGCGATCCGCGACACGCTCATCTGGTTCGGGCTGTTGATCGGCTTCGCCGCGGCCGGCATCGCCCTGTGGGGCACCCTCTGGGCCGTCTTCCCCTTCCTGCTCTACGCCGTGATCTACGGCTCCTCGTCCGACTCGCGCTGGCATGAGGCGGGCCACGGCGCCGCCTTCAAGACTGACTGGATGAACAACGCGCTCTACGAGATCGCCTCGTTCATGGTCATGCGCGAGTCCGTCGTCTGGCGGTGGAGCCATGCGCGCCACCACTCGGACACCATCATCGTCGGCCGCGACGCGGAAATCGCCCTCCAGCGGCCTCTCAGCCTCGGCAAGCTCATTGGCAAGTTCTTCGCCTGGCCGGGCGCCTACTTCTACTTCAAGGGCCTGCTCCGCCACGTGGCAGGCCGCATGTCGCCCGAAGAGCGCACGTTCATCCCCGAATCCGAGTTCGGCAAGGTCTACACCCGCGCGCGCATCTACCTCCTTATCTACCTGGCGGTCATCGTTACGGCCATCGCCACGCGCAGCATCATCCCGCTCCTGTTGATCGGCCTGCCCAATTTCTACGGCTCCTGGCTGATGGTCACTTACGGGCTGACGCAGCACGCGGGGCTGCTCGAGAACGTGCTCGACCACCGGCTCAACACGCGCACCGTCTACATGAACCCGATCAACCGCTATCTCTACTGGAACATGGGCTATCACATCGAGCACCACATGTTCCCGATGGTGCCGTACCACAACCTGCCCAAGCTCCACGCGCTCGTCAAGGGCGACATGCCGCCACCGTATAACGGCCTCCGCGCAGCCTACCGCGAGATCATCCCGACCCTTCGCCAGGTCCTGCGCGACCCGAATTACTACCTCGTGCGCCCGCTGCCCGCATCCGCCCGCCCGTCCGACGCGCCCCACCAGGCCGAAGTGATCTCCTCCGATGCCGCGCCCGACGCGCAGGGCTGGGTCGAGGCTCTCGACCTGGCCCGCCTCGTCCCCGGCGACTCGGTCCGCTTCGACCATCGCGGCAAGACCTACGCGATCTACCGGAGCGCGGTCGGCCAGCTTTTCGCCTCCGATGGACTTTGCACCCACGGCAAGACGCACCTTGCCGACGGTCTGCTGCAGGGCGCCTGCATCGAGTGCCCCAAACACAACGGCCGTTTCGAGCTGCGCGACGGTTCCGTGCGCCGGCCGCCCCCGCGCATCCCGCTCAAAACCTACCCCGTGCGGGAGAAGGCCGGCAAGGTGTTCCTGAATGTCTCAACAGCGGAGGTAAGTGATGAGCCAGTGGCGTAACGCAAACGATGGGGGCGGCCGCGCGCCGCGCATGGAGATCTTCCAGGCCGTGTGGGCCATGCAGGAGCTGCCCGTCTCCGGCGATCCGTTTGACCTCGGCCGCGCGGTCGATTGGATCGCCGCGCAGGGATTCGCCGGCGTGATGCCTTGGGCGCACGACACCGCGGCGCTTGACGCAGTCGATTACATCCGCGGCCGCGGGCTGATGGTCGGCGTCGGCTTTTCCGTCTTCAACGTGGCCGACACGCGCCCGATCGTCGAAGGCGCCTGCGAACGCGGCGCGCTGTTCGTGAATGCGCAGGTTCATGACGGTCACACGCCCGACGACGAGGCGGTGGCGAAGCTCGCGGCGCTCTACGAGTTGTGCGATTCGGTTGGCGTGCCGCTCTTCATCGAAACCCACCGCGGCCGCGTAACCCAGGACCTGCGGCGCACGGTCGACTACGCGCGCCGCGTCCCGCGGATGCAGTTCACGCTGGACGCCTCGCACTACGTCGTCGCGGGCGAGATCAATTTCCCCGACCAGGACGCGACCTTCAATCGCCTGCTCGAACCGGTCATCGCCGCGTCGGCCTGCATTCATGCGCGCGTCTCCAACGGGGAGCAGGTGCAGGTGGACATCGGCGACGGGACCGGTCCGCTCGTCCAGCCCTACATCGGCTGGTGGACCTCGGCGTATCAGCAGTGGCAGCCGCGCAGCAAGCCGGGCGACGTCTTCCCGTTCATTTGCGAACTCGGCCCGTATCCGTATTCGATCAAGTCACCCGCGGGTGACGAAATCTCGGACCGGGCGGCGCAGGCGCTCGTCCTGAAGGGGATTGCCGAAGGCATCGCGCAGGGGGGGTGATGCGCGTGTGAGACCCGACGGGTGCGTCACTTCGTGACGGTGGAAACCCGTCGGGTCTTTCGTTGTCCCTTACTTCGTGTGCGCCAGCCGCGGCAGCAGCACGATCGCCACCAACCCGGCAACGATGTGGAACAGGATCAGCACGGCAAAACCAGCCGCCGTGCCGCCGGGGAAGGGCATCGCCGACGGATTCGCCATCGACGCGAAGTTCGGCAGGATCGACACGATCAGCGCGACGACGGCCACAATCCTCCACGTCCGGTTGGGCCGCGCGCTGCGCCGCGCGATGAATGCAAAGACGAGCGCGCCGAGCGCCACGCCGAGTGCGGTGAAGATCGCAATCGGGCCGAAGGTCAGCGGCAAAAATGCCGGGTCGAAGGTCATGAACAGGCCGAGGATGGCGCGGACGATCAGGTTCGCCGCCACCGCGACCACCACGGTGATAAGTCCCGCCCTGAAGAGCAATGCGCCGCTCGGTCGAGCGGGCTGCGCTCCGCTGATGCTTGCCGACATAAGTGTCTCCTTTCGCGCGCTTATATTTGATAATTGGAACAATCGCCCCACCTACCGGACCAACTCCACCACGGGCCGCAGCAGGTTCGTCTTCCCCGCGGCCCCCGGCAGCGGACGCGC
>JALOOB010000105.1 GCA_025454635.1 Anaerolineae bacterium | reverse complement strand
TTCATCTGGCCGAAGCCGAAGCCGCCATGCGCCGCCGCGTTAACCGCAGGTGGATGGAGGCGGGAGTCACATTGATTGACCCGGAGACGATAACCATCGAACCGGGCGTCGAGATCGGCGTCGAGACGGTGATTCAGCCCGGGTCGCTGTTGCGCGGCAAAACGGTTATCGGGTCGCGTTGCCAGCTCGGCCCCCATACATTGATTGAGAATAGCGTCGTAGGAGACGACTGCTCGGTCATTATGTCCGCAGTGCGCGGTGCGACGTTGACGGCGGGGTCGCAGGTCGGGCCGTTCGCGAATGTCATCGCTACGGGGACCGGGCAGGACTAGACAAAGGGAGTTCTTTTGGACGGGGACAGTAGTGCCAGTACCTCGTTACTGGCCGGGCTACTGGCTTTCTTGCCGGTAGTCCTGGGTATCGTATTCCTGGGTTTGGCCGCGGCGGCCGAAATGGCCTTCGCGTCCGTTAACAGAAATCAACTTCGTCAGTTGATCGCCGGGCAGAACCGCCGCGGCGAAGTCGCTGAACTGCTGCTGAGTCAGCCGGCGCGTCTGCTCTCGACGCTCATGGTCACGAAGGTGCTTGCGAGCGCCGCGGTGACTGTTGGGGCGACCTTCCTCTCGCGTGCTTACGGCGCGCACGCGTACCTCGGCTGGTGGCTGGCCGGCGCAATCCTCATTATCCTGCTCATCCAGATTCTGGGTCGCGCCTGGGTTGTGAACAGGGAAGAGCCGACCGCAGTAGCCCTTGCGCCCGTGGTGCGTTTCCTGGCCCTGATCCTGACCCCCATTACCGCGTCGCTGCGCCGTATCGGTGGAGGCGCGGTGCCGAAAGGCGCCTCCCCGGAAAGCATCTTCCTCAGCGAAGACGGTCTGCGTTTCCTGCTTCAGGCCTCAAACGAAGAATCGATCATCGAGGACGAGGAAAAAGAGATGATCGCCTCCATCTTCGAGTTCAGCGATAAGCTCGTGCGCGAGGTGATGGTGCCGCGTATCGACGTCGCCGCCGTGGCGATCGACGCGCCCATGCTCCAGGCGCTCGACATGATACTGAAGGCCGGCCACTCGCGCATCCCTGTCTATCGCGATTCGATTGACAACGTGCAGGGCGTGTTGTACGCGAAGGATCTGCTCAAGTACCTGCGCGATGCTCGCACCGATACACCTCTCGCCAAGATCGTACGCCCGGCTTATTTCATCCCTGAATCCAAGAAGGTCGACGAGCTTCTGCAGGAGTTGCAGAAGCGTAAGGTGCACATCGCAGTCGTGGTGGATGAATACGGCGGGACGGCCGGACTCGTGACCATCGAGGACCTGCTCGAAGAGATCGTGGGCGAAATCCAGGACGAATACGACGCGGAGGAGCCAACCATCGAGGCAGTCGATGCGAACGAGTACCTGTTTGATGCGCGCGTGCCCATCGACGAGGTGAACAAGCTGCTGGGAGTTGAGCTGCCCACGGAGGGCGGTGACACATTGGGCGGATTCATCTACAGTCACCTCGGCAAAGTGCCGGCCCTGGGAGACCGCATCGAGTTTGCGTAACGACGCCGAAGGACGATGCCAGCGCATCCGAACGGCAGCCGGCGCGGCCCGATGGCGAGAGCAACGGCCGGTCGTCGGGATTCTTGAGCATATTCTAGGAATGACAATGACGTTATCTCAGATCGAAGTCGATCAACTGATTGCCCTCGCCGCGGAGGTGCGCCTCGCGGCTTATGTTCCCTATTCGCATTTTCCTGTTGGCGCAGCGTTGCGCACAGTCGACGGCAAAATTTACACCGGCTGCAACGTCGAGAACGCTTCGTATGGCCTGACCATTTGCGCGGAACGCAACGCGGTCGCGCATGCTGTGGCCGAGGGCGCGCGACAGTTCACTGCGATTGCGGTCGTGACCGAGAACGGCGTCACGCCGTGCGGGATGTGCCGGCAGGTGCTCGCCGAGTTTGGGCCAACCATGACGGTGATCGTTGCGGACACGGCCGGAAATCGCCGCGTCTACAACATGGCCGATCTGCTGCCCGCGGCATTTACGCCGGCGCAACTGGAGGAAGGCCGATAGTCGCGTTCGGAGAGAATTGATACGTCTCTCGCGGGAGAAGCCGCGCGACCCTCACCTATTGCTCGCCTTCAGCGCGGACTGCGCGGCAAAGTACCCGCACATGCCGTGGACGCCGCCACCCGGTGGAGTGGCCGATGAGCACAGGAAGACCCCCGGCAGCGGGGTGGCGTACGGGTCGAGCTTTGGCGCCGGCCGAGTGAAGAGCTGGCCCAGGTCCTGCACGCCCCCATTGATATCGCCCCCAATGTAGTTCGGGTTGTAGCGCTCCATCTCGAGCGAGTTACGCGTTGCGCGCGCCAGGATGCGGCCACGGAAGCCGGGCGCGAAACGCTCGATCTGGTCTTCGATCGCCGCCGTCATGTCGACCGTCGATCCGTTCGGGACATGGCAATACGCCCAGACCGTATGCTTGCCCTCCGGCGCGCGTGTCCTGTCAAAGAGGCTCTGCTGGCCCACGAGGACAAATGGCTGCGCTGAATGCTCGCCCCGGCCCATCGCCGCCTCGGACGCGGCAATGTCATCCAGGGCGCCTCCGACATGCACCGTCCCGGCCTCCAGGCACTCCCGCGCGCGCCAGGGAATCGGCCCGTCGAGCGCATAGTCGACCTTAAACACCCCCGCGCCGTAACGATACGCTTCCAGTTGCCTGCGATAGCCGTCGGGCAGCTTCTCGCCGGCAATCTGGAGCAACTGCCGCGGCGTCACGTCGAGCAGGACCTGCCTGGCTCCGGCCAGTTCTTCGAGCGCGCGCACTTCGCGTCCCGTCACGATTTCGCCGCCCAGCGCGCGCAGTTGCGCGGCCAGCGCGTTTGCGATCGTCTGCGACCCGCGTTCCGCCATCGGCCACCCCAGCGCATGAGCGAGCATGCCGAGCATCAAGCCGAACGCTGCGGTCGCGGGTTTCTCCAGGGGCATGATCGAGTGCGCCGCAAGGCCGGCGAAGACGGCGCGGGTACGCTCTTCGCGGAACAGCGTTCTGGCAAGTACGGCCGCGGGCATCAGCGCAAAGACGCCGAACCGCGCCATCGCAATCGGATGCCGGGGCACGCGCAGCGGGCCGAGAAACTCGGCGAGGATTTCTTTCCAGCCGTCGACCAGCGGTCCCATCAGCATCCGGTAAGCGCGCTCGTCGCGCCCAAATTGGCTGGCAGTCGTTTCGACTCTGCCGCGCACAAGGGAGGCCGTTCCGTCATCATGGGGGTGCGCCATGGCCGCGGGCGGGAACACCCAGCGGAGACCGATGGCCTTCTGATCGAGGCTGCGGAAGAAGGGCGACCCGATTCCCAGCGGGTGCATCGCGGAGCAGGGATCGTGAATGAAGCCGGGCAGGGTCAGGTCGTCGGCCGAGCGCAGCCCGCCGCCGATTTTGTCCTTGCCTTCCAGCACGAGCACCTTCCGTCCGGCGCGCGCCAGCGTGATTGCGGCTGCCAGCCCGTTAGGCCCTGAGCCAACCACGACCGCGTCATAACCTGCCCCCTTGAGGTCGCGCGCTCCCGTCGTCGCCACGGTCATTCCCGCCTCCCGATGAGCTTTCCAGCCACGCGCACCGGCGCGCTGACAGTCGTGCGAATCAACGCGTTGTGCCACACGTTCAGCGCCTTCGACCACTGGACATGCCCGTCGAGCTTCTCCCGCTGCATCTCGACCTGGGGCCGGCTCGCCCCGAAGTGACGGGCAAGCGCGGTCAGGACGTGCCGCCAGATGCTTTCCTGATGTTTCATCCCGCCCATAAAGCGGTAGCCGAACTCGTAAAGAGGATCCGCGGCGCGCGCGACCGACTGAATCTGCGCCACGGTCTCTTTGCCATCATGATGCGCGCTGAAGCTGTTGTAGCCGGACTCGGGGTGACCTTGGGGAGTGACGAGTGTGAAGCGGGTGGGGTCCGAATGCAGCACAAGGACGCCCGTGGAGACAGGCACGCCGCCCGGCATGGTCGCATCGATCAGCACGACCTGACCCGCTTCGATGCCGCCTAAGCTCGGGTAGAAGCGGCTGTGGTCGGGCATGAAGTCGGGCAGTCGCTCCTTCCACCGGGCGACCACCTCTTCGGGCGCGACAGCTATGCCCGTCAGTCGAACCTTATAGGTCTTGCGCCAGAGCTGCCCGAACCCATCGCTGGGGAAAGTCGGCGTCTTCCCCTCGACATTTATCCCGGTTGCGTCGCCCGGCTTCTCATTGACTCGCAGCTTGCCGTTTGCGTCGATCTGGCTTTCGCTTCGTTTCTCATCCTCGGCCATCACAGCACACTCCCAGTACAGCACTCGCTCTCACTGTATACACTGGCGCGCCGCGCGTATGTAGCCCGCTTGCCAGACGCAGGTTCTCGCAAGAGGAGCCCACCCGGCCGAACTTGCCCGGCTAACACAACAGTGGTACATTCGTCACGCGAGGAGTGATCAATGACAAATCAAACCGCTGTAACGGCGGCACGGGCAGGCAGGGAACGGACCAGTTGGTTTGATGGGCTCAAGTCGTTCATCGAAGAACGTCTTGGCATCCCCGCGCCGCTGGTCTACCTGTTTGCGAGCATCGCTGCGGTCGGCCTCTTTGCGTTGTACAGCGCCTATACACTCGGTCGCCCGAGCCTGGCCGTTCAGGAGCCGTTCTTCATCGTCATCGCGATCGAGCCCATCTACGCGCTGGCGCTAATGCACCTGCTTGACGAGCTCGCCGGTCGCGCGCTGCGCGAGATGCGGCCCCTGATCACCCCGCCGGAAAGCTACGACAAGATTCGGCTGGGCCTGACCACGATGCCGCGGCGACTTGCGCTCTACGCGGGCCTGGCCGGGCTTTTCATCGGCCTTGCAGTGGTGGTGTTCAGCCGCATCGCGCTGCCGGAGTCGTTTCAGTTCCTGCTCACCTATGATGCGGCGCGGAGCTTCTTCGAAGTGTGGCTGATCTTGAGCTGGTTCGTCATTGCGACCCTGCTGTACCACACGGTGCGTCAACTGGGCGAGATCAACCGGGTCTACCGGCAGAATTCCACCATCGACCTCGACAACTACCAGCCGCTGTTTCAGTTCTCCAAAGTGAGCGGCGTGACAGCGGTTGGTCTCCTGGTGATCCCGTACACCTGGAACGCGGCCATACCGAACCTGCTGGGCGATGCCGTCGGCGCGCTGTTCGGCGTCCTGTTTCTGGCCTTCGGGGTTATCGCCTTCGTTTGGCCGCTCGTCGGCGCGCGCAATCTTATCGCCGCGGCTAAGGGGCGCGCGCTGGAGGAGAACGCGCGCGTGCTCAAGGAGACGCGCGGCCGGCTGTATGACGGAGCAGTGCGGGGAGAACTGAGCGGCGCCGGCGAGTTGCACGATGCGTTGGAGGCCATTCGCGCGGAGCGCGACGCGCTGCTCAACATACCGACATGGCCCTGGGCGCCGGGCACGGTCCGCAGCGTCGTCGCGGCGCTGGCGCTACCGGTCGCCATCTGGCTGCTCCAGACGATCCTCGAGCGGTTCATCGGCCCCTGATCCCGGCCTTCACGGCGTCTTTCCTGCGCCCTTGATCCAGCGTGCCGGCGCGGACAGGACCGTGCGGATGAGCGCGTTATGCCGCACGTTGCCCGCATAGCGCCACTGCACCTTGTTGTCCACGACGACTTTCTCCAACTCCACAGGCGCGGTGACATTGAACCGTCGAGCGAGCGCGCCGAGCACGTGCCGCCAGATCGCCTCTTGCTGCTTTGCGCCACCCATCAACCGGTACCCTAGCTCGTAAACCGGGTCATTGGCCCGGCCCAGCGACTGGATCTGCGCCACGGTCGCGCCGTCATCCTCGTACGCGCTGAACGTGTTGAACCCGGCTTCCGGGTGGCCTTCGGGGGTCATCACCGTGAATGACACGTCGTCCGCGTAGATGATGCGGACGCCCGTCGAGACGGGGATGCCGCCCGGCAAGCCCGGCAGCGTCGCGTTAATCAGCACGACTTCGCCCGGCGCAACCCCGGCAAGCGAGGGATAAAACCGGCTATCGGGGGGCATCAGGCTCGGTAAGTTCTCTTTCCACGCCTTAACCACGTCTTCCGGCGCGATGCCTGCGCCGAGCTTGATCCGATAGGTCTTCTGCCAGAGCTGGCCGAAGCCCATGAGCGGGCCGACCGTCTGGCGTCCTTCGACGTTGAGGTTGAGCGCGCTGGAGGAGACGTCCCCGACTCGCAGCGTGCCGGTGGGCTTGGCCCAGTAGGCTTCGTCGCGCGAGGTCTGTGTCGTTGGTTGACCTGTTGGCTCTGTCATCCTGCTTCCTCCTGCTGTCAATATGGGCGCAAGTTGGCAACTTGCGCTACAACTGGCGGCACGTTGGCGACTTGCGCTACAACCTGCGCCACGTCGGCAATTTGCGCGATGCTACTCTGCCGAGGCGAGCGCGTTGGCCTCGTCTGCGCAAATGCGAATAGCCTTGTCGAGCTGCGTGAGCTCGAAAATCTGATGGTAGTGGTCGGTCAGGCCGTAGGCGAGCAACTTCTGACCGTTGCGCTGCGCGCGGATGAGCATGGTGACGAGCAGGCCGATGCCGGAGCTGTTCATGTACTCAAGGCCGGTGAAGTTGAGCGCGACGTTCTTGGTTCCCCCGTCGCACGCTTTGTTATACGCGTCCAGCAGCGCAGCCTCGGCCTGGTTCGTCACGTCGCCCTTGATATCCAGCACGGCCACGCGGGGATTCGGCTTGCGGACGTCAACCGTAATCTTGTTCGGCGCCATTCCAATCCTCCTCACGCTGTCGGTCGGTGTTCAGCGCGCCGCTTCTGCGACCGCGCTCGCCTCATCGGCGTAAATGCTCATGAAATCGGCCAGCCGGGTGATCTGGAAGATCTCCTGGTAGTGCGGGCTGAGCCCGAACACGCGGAGCGGCAGCCGTCCGCGGCGCGCCTTAGCCAGCACACCAACGATGAGCGCGATGCCCGTGCTGTTGATGTAGTCGACGTTCGTAAAGTTCAGCACGAGCGAGTGTGGCGCAGCAGCCTCGGCTTCCGCATAGGCCGCGTTGAGCGCGGCTTCGGCAGTGGCGTTGATGTCTCCGCGCAGGTCGATCACTGCGGCGCCGCCGGATTGCGGCCGCACGCCCGCCTCAAAGGGTACCCCGGTCATCGACCGCCTCCTTTTGTCGCTGCGGCCACCCCGGCCGCAGAGGTTGCGCCGTCCGCACTGTTGGCCAGCCGCATGGTGAGCTCCACCGTATGATGCGGGCCGTCGGTTTGCGCGCGCACCTCGTCGACCATGCTCTTGATCAGGAACAGCCCCCACCCACGCGGGGACTGCAAGCCCGCCAGCTTGGCGTCGAGGTCGGGCGCTTCGGTCTGCGGAAGCTCCTTCTCGCCGCCCTGGTCGGTGATCGCCACGACCACGCAGTCCGGCTCGGCTCGCACTTCGATCACGACCGGCTTGTCCGGGTCGTAGTTGTTGCCGTGCTCCATTGCGTTCATGGTCGCTTCGGCAACGGCGGTCTTGAGCCGCTCAAGGCGATCGGCCGGCAATCCCAGCCCGGCGACGGCGCCCGCCACCTTCTCCACCGCCTCGCGCTCGTTGTCCGGCGCGCTCGCGACCTTGAAGTTCGCCAGCACCTTGTTCGCCGGCGGCAGGCGCTGCACGGTGACGAACGTGACGTCGTCCTCCTGTTCCCACCCCGCGCCCGCAAAGTCGGCCAGCGCGCCGCGCAGGCGCTCGATCAACTCGCTCCCCCCGCCAAGCCCGCACGCCATCTGCCGCAATCTAGGGAACCCGAACATCTCGCCCTGCGGGTTATGCGCCTCAACCAGGCCGTCGCTGTAGATGAGCACGCTTTCGCCCGGCGCGACGTTGCTCTCCTGCTCGTCGTACTCCATCCCCGGCAGCAAGCCGAGCGGCATACCCGTCGCGCGCAACTCAACCACCGCTTCCGTGGCGCATTTTGCGGGCAGGTTATGTCCCGCGTTGGCGAACACAAAGCGGCCCGTGGCGGGGTCGAGGATGCCGTACAGGCAGGTGACGAACATATTCGGGGGAATGTCGCCGCAGAGCATCTCGTTGACGTGGGCGAGCACCTTGCCGGGAGCTTCGGGTTCCTGCTCGGCGGCCATGCGCAACATGCTGCGCGCGGCGGCCATGACCAGCGCGGCCGGCACACCTTTGCCCGTGACATCCGCAACGATGACGGCGAGCTTGCCGCCGGGAAGGTTGATGAAGTCGTAGAAGTCGCCGGAGACGGCCTGCGCGGGCTGCCAGTGCGCGGCCACCTGCCAACCGTCGGGCTTGGGCAGCTCGCGCGGGAGGAGGGTCTGCTGGATGACGCGCGCGACGCGCAGTTCCTGTTCCAACCGCTCCCGCGCCTGTGTCTCGATCTGCTGCTGGCGGACCAGTTGCGCGACCCGCACGGCCGGCGCTGCCTGGGCGGCCAGGTCGGCGAGCAGCTTCCTGTCGTCCAGCGAGTAGTCCTGCTCGCTGAGCCGCGGGCCGAGGTTGACCAGCCCGACCAGTTCGCCCTGGCTGACGAGGGGCAGCACCAGCACGGCGCCGCCCGCGCGGAGCTTCTCCAGCGCGGGTGAATCGAGCTTGAGATTGGCGATCTCCACCGGGCCTGACGCGCTCTGGAGGTAGGCGAGCAGCGGATCGTTCGGCGCAATGTCGAGGTCGAGATGGGTGACGGCGGTCGCCGGCGCCTTAAGCTGCTGCGCCAAACTCGCGTCGGCTTCGGCTGCGGGCGCGGTTTCGGCCTTGCCCCTGGAGCGCCTCGACCACATGCCTTTGATGCTGACCATCATCCCTCCTCGCCCGCGCGGGCGACCTTTCTGCGAGTGATTCTACTGCGCCGCCGTTCGCTGAGCGTTACGGCAGTCGTTACGGACTAAGTTCGCGCAACCCACGTGCTGATGCTGCTCGGCTGCATAGTTTCTTCCACCGCGCCTTCCAGCACGGATGCCAGCCGGTCCATGTCAGTCTCGTCGCGCGCCACGGATGCGAACTCACTCAGCACGCGCTGCGCGTCGTACTTGCGGCGGTAGAAGCGGCGGTCGACGAAGTCCTGCACGCGGCGCCGCAGCGGGCTGAACAGCGCGGCGATGACCAGCGTCGAGGCGACAATGGCGACGGGCGACTGCTGACCCGTAACCACTGTCAGCAAGCGCTGCAAGACTAACACGGAGCCGTAAAAGATGGCTGCGAGCATGACGCTGACTGCGGTGTAGATGAGGGTGCGCCGGATCACGACGTCGATGTCGAAAAGCTTGTGGCGCAGAATGGCGTAGCCGATCGCGATGGGTGGGACGAGACCAATCAGGCCGATGGCTGCTCCGAGCACCGTCATTAGCAACGGCGGCGCTTTCTGAGCAGAGCCGTATGTCGCGCCCGCCCACAGATAGAAGATCACGTAAGGGATGAGGATAACTGCTGTCGTCCAGGTAAAGGCCTTGATCTGCTGCCTCTGGACAAAGTTGGCCCGCCGGTACCGCAAGATCGGCGAAATGAAGACCCAGGGGAGCAGCAACAGAAAGAACGGCAGGTAAGCGCGAGTCCATAGCTCTGGGGAACTCTGCGCAGTTGCGAGGTGGAATGGATTTCGCGGCTGCCCTGGCAGTTGGTCGAGCGTAGGCGTCAGAAGGAACGAGCTCAAGCCCGCCAGTATCGAACCGAGCGTGAGGGCAAGCAGCGCGGGACTCAGCCAACGCGGGCACGCATGACCATCCGGAAAGAACACTGGCGCGAAGATAAGAGCAAGCCACCAGACCTGGATCGGCAGGGAGACGATCATGTATAGCGCCGGATCAACTTGAGTGGACAAGCCCCACGACGCGTATCCGCCGGACCATAAGAGAAGGAGGGGACCGATAAGGTTGCTCCGCTGCTTGCGCACGATCAGTACGCCGATCAGCGCAATCAGTGGGGCGCCGATGAAGAGCGCGAACGCGCGAAACGCGGGGTCCCCTTGAAAGGCAGAATAGGGGCTGCGCGCCAACGGGTGGCGGATCCAGTCGTACACAACGATGGCCCACATCGACGTGCTGTATGCGACGAGGACCCAGAGAAGAGCGCGTAACGCCCGCTCGGACCACTCGATCGCCCCCTGAAATTGGTCAGCTTTTTGCGCATTCACGGAGCTAGTTTTCTCCCTTTTCCATCGGCTGAAGCCAGATTCCCATGCGCCGCGGCTGCAATGCGCCTTCGACGGCCGAACCCAGGCCCGCGGCGAGTCGCTCCAAGTCGGTCTCATTCCGAGCAACGGATGCGAATTGCGCGAGCACCTGCTGCGCGTCGTATGCCCGTCGGTAGAAGCGGCGGTCGACGAAGCCCTGGACCCGGCGGCGGAGCGGGCTGAACAGCGCCGCGATCATCAGTGTAGACGCAACGAGCGCAACGGGTGAGGCTTGCCCGGTCAGTCCGGTGAAGAGCCGTTGAAGCACGAGCACCCCGCCGTAGAAGACCAGGGCGAGCAGCGCGGTGACGATTGCATACACCAGCGTCCGGCGGATGATGAGGTCGATATCGAACAGGCGGTAACGCAGGATTGAATAGGCGATGACCACGGGGATGGCGGCCACGGCGAGCGAAAACAGCAGCGTCCACCAACGGTCCGGGTCTGACATGTCGCGGTTGACGAGCGCGAGGCCGAGCACGTAGACGAAGACGAGCGCGCCGCAAGCAAACACCAATAGCTTGATCTGCCGTCGCGTGTGATCGGTCGCGCGGCGATAGCGGACGATCAGGCCCGCAAACGAGAGCACGGTCAATAGCGCGAGGTTCAAGCCCCAAGCGGGCAGGAAGAGGCCGGTCTCGAGAGACGTCAGGGGGATGAAGCCGATGGGATTGGGAACCGTCCAGCCGGTTCCACCTTCGGCCAGTTGCATGGGCGTGGTAAAGGCGCCCAACACAATGAACACGCCGGCCATCACCAGCGCATAGACGAGCACCCAACGCCAGCGGAGGGAAGGCGGGCGGCCGGTCGGGAAGAGCAGCGGCAGGAGCAGGATCGCGAAGATCGGTGGAATCCACGCCCACCCGCTGTACCACAGGCCGAGCCACAGCCAGGGTGACAGTGACGCCGGCGCGTCGGGCAGCAGGCGGACGCCCGAGATGGCGAGCATCGCTTCGGGGATGGCAGCCAGCGCCGGGATCATCAGCAGCCAGCCGACGAGGTTGCCCGGTTGCTTCCAGAGGATGAGCGCAGCGACGACCGCAAACTCGAACGCGAGCACGTCCCACATGAGGTCGCCCGCGATCTTGAACGGGCCGAGGGCAGGGTCGGCCGCGCGGGCGTCCGCCTGTGACATAAGCTTCATGCTGCCGTTACCTCGTCGTTCATCGGCCGAACAGCCCCAACAAACCGCCTCCGCCGGTCTCCGCGCCGTGAAAAACCAGGCGCGTGCCATCCGGCGACCAGGAGGCCACGTTGGCAATGAGGCCGCGGCCGCTGACCTTCTTCATGTTGCTTCCGTCCACTGAGACAGTGTAGATCGCCTCACCGTCGCGAGAGGAGGCAAACGCGATTTGCGAACCGTCGGGCGACCACTGCGGCAGGTAGTCCCACGCCTCGCCGCCAACGAGAAGTTGCTGGTTGCCGCCGTCCGCGTCCATCACGAAGATGTCGGCGTTGCCGTTGCGCTCGGACATGAAGGCGATGCGCGAGCCGTCGGGCGACCAGGTGGGCGAGTTCCC
>JALOOB010000409.1 GCA_025454635.1 Anaerolineae bacterium | reverse complement strand
CGGCCGCCACCGCCCGCTCGCCACCCTTGCAGAGGACGACGACGGGCTTGTCGGCGGGGATCCGGGCGAGGCTCTCCGGCGTGAACAGCTGATCCATCGTGATGACCAGGCTGCGCGTTCCCGGCATCGCGAAGAACTGCGCCTCGGCCGGCGTGCGGATGTCCAGCGCCACCAGGTCCTTGCCGGCCTTGATCTGCGCGACGTAGTCCTCCGGCGGCATCAACCCGAGCTCCTTGGCCGCCGTAGCCCCGGCCACGGGCTTGAACAGCGCGGCGTAGCTCGCCGCGAGGTCCTTGTCGTACGACCACGCGGTACCGACAACCAGCAATGAGGATGCGACGAGAGCAGTGCGAAGCAGGTTGCGTTTCATGGTGTCCTCCTTGACCTTGCCCCCGAGTGTCGAGACGGACAGCGACCAACAAAGAGCGCAATACCGCCGCGCGTCTGTTCCTTAGGTTGCGTCGCGGCCGGTTGGTCCCTGGCCAATACCCCGTCCCGGCACGGGTGGGGCAGATCGGTCTGGGTCACAACATCCTGGGAATGCCGGGGGCGCCGACTCGAGCCACCGCCACGTCGCGCGGGGCTCAGGATCCCCCTGTTCCACAGGCCCCATGCCAACGCCTGCGTGACCACCGGACGCGTCCTTGGTGCACCACAGGCATCAGCATGTCTGAATGTACTAATAGCCTATCCGTGGTCAATTCGGCGGGCGCACCCGGTACTGTCGCGCCTGCGGTCAAGTCGGACCCGAATACTGATCTGTCAATGCGCGATCCCCTTGATCCTCCGCTGTGCGTTCCCCCCGAGGATCGGGCTGCAGCCTTGTTTGTCGCTGGAAATCGATTTGGACCGGGGACCGGCACGGGGGGTCGCGGGAGCGGTGGTGCGGAGCGGCCGCACCCCAATCGGCCGGAGCGAGCGAGACGGCGCCGATTGTCCGTCGCTCCGCCGCATCGAGATGCGGCCTCTACGTGGGCCGCGCTGAATCCGCGTTTGTTCCGTCCGACGTTGGGCGGCATGTCCGTATTCCTGGACACAGCTGCCACTCGCGGGCCGCGTCTAGTTCCGCGATTGGCCGGCACGCGCCCCACGCCAGCTGACCGCCTTAGGCGCGCCAGCCGCGCCGCTGGTGTAGAAGCCGGTCGGGTCGAATCCGGCCGGCGACGACGCGCAACTGATCGTCCAGATGGTCGCCGTCGGGCTTCACCGAATAGCCGACCGGCGCTGGTCGACTCGGGGGGCTTTCCCACTCAAGACATCTCAGAAAATCAGTACATTATCGACAAACGCTTAAGCAATTTATAAGATACCTCTCAACCGGAGCGGCCTTGCCCCCCAGTGGTGGTTGGGCAATGGCTTGATGGGCAGCGTGAGCGACACACGGCGGCCGCGGTGGTGGCCGGGGAGCGGTGAGCAATGAACGAATTGATGAGCGCTGCTTGGGTTGCCACCTTCTTCGGCATCACGATCGGGCTCGCTATCGTCGTAGCGACCGCCCGCAGGGCCGCCCAGCGGGTGCTCCGCCGTCGCTGGCAGGCTAAGCGCACGCCAGTGCGGCGTCGCGGACGCGCCAGCCGTCGCCGAGGAGCAGCAGGCTCAACACCTCGAACTCGTCGGTACTGGTAGGCGGGCGCCGGACTTGGCCGCGCTTGCCGACCCGACCTGCGAATCCGCAATGACGCGGGTTAGGTTATCGTGGACTCTTGAATCGTACTGTGCTGGTCAGCAGCGGTTGATTGGCCGACACATCGCATCTCCTCCTTCTACGCCCCGCTACCTGCGGGGCTTTTTTTCACCCGTCCGTTCGGCGGTGTGCGTTGTGCAGCGAAGGCGTTGGGCCGAGCCGGACCACGAGGCTAGGGCATTTGCCCTGTATTGCTCGGGTCTGCCGATGGACAGTGATCCACGCCATGCGATGTACTTTATGACCTTCCTGGCGGACGCCGGGCGGGCGTAGGGTCTCGACTGCGGGTTTCTGCGAGGGGCTCAGCCTTGCTGCCCGCGAACACCTCCTCCTTTGACGTTCGCCCCGGCGCTAAACCGGGGCGTTTGTTGATCCCCTGCGCGTCGGCCGGGAGGCGCAATGCGCGGCCGCCAGCACAGCCACCACGATGGCGACGAACACCGCGATCTCGATTCTCGCGATCGAGCCTTTCTTGCTTTGCGAAGGGTCTGCCATCCGCTGCGTCACCGGCAGCCTCATCGTCCCGCGTAAATCGTTCGGTTATTGACGGTCGCGGGGCCCTGACAAATGACGGTGACCGGGTCGGGGTCGCCGTGCCCATGGCCGTTCACCCACTTGCCCGAGCAGCTGGTCGGCGAGGCGGTCACGAGGGTTCCCAAGAAAGCGAGTGTGCGCTTGGCGCACGCGAAGGCCATTGTCACGACCGGGACGAGGCTCGCACGCGCCGTTAACCAGCTCGTGGTGATGGGGTCGAAGACCCGGACGGTGTGCCAGCCGGCCGGATGTTGACCCCCTGCAGGGCGGCGAGCCAGCCATGTGTCTCATCGAAGAGCGCGCAGCCGCGTCGTTGCGCGAGGCGATGGGCCAGCTCCGCGACGCCCTGACAACGCGCTGCCCTGTTGAAGGACGCCCGTAGCGCGGGCCCGGGTACGGCCTGCAGGAGCTGAACCCGCTCTTTCGCCATTGGGCGTTCCGCCTGACCAAATCGAGGCTCGACAACCCTGTGCTGGGTAGCCACCGTGCCCGCAGGGGGTGTCGTGCCAGGCTGATCACCCTAATCCTCCTTGCGGCAGTAGAACATCCGAACCATTACGTAGGACGAGCTTCCTGCCTTTGGCCTCGCCATCGCGGTCGGGCAGATGGCGCACTGCGGCCCCTTTGTCTGACGTCGTATTGATTCCGGTCACGGGACGAGCATTCCCGGTATCCCGGCGAGCACCCGCGGGCGTACGCAGCGATGGCATCGACGAGCGCGTTGATCTAATCCTTTTCATCAGGCGGGCTGTCGCGATCGCTGCCCAAGAGGTGACCGATGAACGCGAACATCGTGATCCCGAATACGACGAACCTGCGGCTGGTGATCATCGACGGCCACGTCACCACCGACCCGAAGGAGCCGATGCTGAGCCAGACGTCGTACCTCATCGTCGGGTGGCGTCTGCTTGAGAATGATCTCGTCCCCGTTCTGCCCCGACTGGTTCACGTCCTGGCGGACATCGATCCCGACGAGAGCGGCGGCGTCATCCGGTGGAGCTATTTCCACGATCCGGCGACGGGCGTCCTCTACGACGCCCA
>JALOOB010000104.1 GCA_025454635.1 Anaerolineae bacterium | reverse complement strand
GGCGACTTCCGGAACATCGTGTTCCTGCACCAGTCGGTGGGCGCCAACCTGATCGAGCAGGGCAGCGTGCGTGAGCAGTTCGCCGCAGCAGGCTATTCGTTCTGGGATCAGGGCTATAACGTCAATCAGTTGCGCGATGCGAACGGCCGGCAGACGGGCTACGCTTACCATGTCCGGGACAACAACACCTATCCGGACGGGTTGGTCGACATCTTCTCGCAGCCGCTTTTCCCGCTGCCGATCAACACCCTGAGCGGGTTAATGCAGCACGAGGTGATCGCTTTCAAGTCGTGCTATCCGGCGAGCAACATCAGCAGCGACTCCGAGTTGGAACAGCGCAAGGCCTGGTATGTCACGATGCGCGACTTCATGGACCAACATCCTGATAAGGTTTTCATCGTGCTGACCCAGCCGCCGATCAATCCGGTGAACACCGGGCCCGAGGAGGCCCGGCGCGCGCGGCAACTCGCGAACTGGTTGAAGTCCGACGAGTTCCTGAAGGGGCACCCTAACGTGGCGACCTACGACCTGTTCGATCGGCTGGCGGAGCGAGACGCGCAGCGCCCGGACTTCAATATGCTGCGCGAGGACTACCGCGAGGGGACCGATTCACACCCGACGGCTGTGGCGAACCAGGCGATTGGCCCGGAGTTCGTCGACTTTGTGAGGGGCGTGGTCGAGCAGTATCGAGAACGGCACGCGCAGGTAGTGGATGCTGAGAACGAGTGACCGGGCGGCGGCCGTCACGACGAGTGTCGAGCGGCCGCGAACCGCCGCAAGCTTGACAATCATCGAGCCGACGCGCGGCATCGCCTCCTTGCAGCTGCGAGCGCTATGGGAATACCGGGAGTTGTTGGGATTCCTGGCGTGGCGCGACATCAAGGTGCGCTACAAGCAGACCGCACTGGGCATTGCCTGGATCGCGCTCCAGCCGCTTCTGAGCACTGTCGTCTTCACGCTTGTCTTCGGCGTGTTGCTCGAGGTGCCGACGAACGGCGCGCCATATGCGCTATTCTCGCTGGCCGCGCTGGTGCCTTGGCATTACTTCGCTGGAAGCCTCAGTCGCGTCGGAACCGGACTGGTGAGCAGTTCAAACCTGATTACGAAGGTCTACTTTCCCCGGCTTGTGATACCGCTCTCGGGGGTGTTATCAACGCTGGTGGACTTCGCGGTAGGCTTTGCCGTGCTGTTGATCCTCGTGTTTGTCTATCGCGTGCCGCTAACCCCCAACGTGTTGTGGCTACCCTTGTTCCTGCTGCTGGCTATTGTTGCGGCTCTGGGTTTCGGGCTGTGGCTGGCCGCGCTCAACGTCAAGTATCGCGATGTAAACTATTTGATCCCGTTTCTGCTTCAGCTGTGGATGTACGCAACCCCCGTGGTCTACGGCGCGACTCTGATACCGGAAGAGATGCGCTGGCTGATGGCATTAAACCCGATGACCGCGGTGGTCGAGGGCTTTCGCTGGTGCCTGTTGAGCGGCACCATGCTAGTAGCGCCGTCATCCGCGCCTCTCGTGCTGCTCTCGGCGGGCATCTCGCTGACCGTTCTTGTGACCGGCATTGTCTTCTTCCGCAACACCGAGAAGACATTCGCTGACCTCGTATGATAAGTGAGCCGAAGGAACCCGGTTTGACGCAACTGACAGGTGAAACTGTCGTTCGGGTGGAGCGCCTTTCGAAGGTGTATCGCATTGGGGCGACGCAGTTGCGGCACAACACGCTTCGCGATGCCCTGGTCTCCACACTGAAGCGCACGGGGAAGGGTGGGAACTCCGGCACGCTCCGGGCTCTGGACAACGTGTCGTTCGAGGTCCGGCGAGGTGAGGTCGTCGGCCTTATCGGGCGCAACGGCGCTGGAAAATCAACTCTCCTTAAAGTGCTCTCGCGTATCACCGAACCCACAGAGGGACGCGCTGAAATTCGGGGTAGGGTGGCTAGCCTGCTAGAGGTCGGCACGGGCTTTCATCCGGAGCTGACGGGGCGGGAGAACATCTACTTGAACGGCGCCATTCTCGGAATGCGGCGAACGGAAATCGCGGCTAAGTTCGACGAGATCGTCGAATTTGCGGAGATCGAGCGGTTCCTGGACACCCCGGTGAAGCGTTATTCGAGCGGCATGTACGTGCGGCTCGCATTCGCCGTGGCGGCGCACCTGGAGCCCGAAATCCTGCTGGTGGACGAGGTGCTGGCGGTCGGTGACGCCGCATTCCAGGACAGGTGCCTGGGAAAGATGGGGGATGTCGCCAGAAGTGGCCGTACGGTGCTCTTCGTTAGCCACAACCTCGGCGCCATCAAGCGTCTCTGCCCACGTTCCATCTGGGTTGACTCTGGCCGCATCGCGCGGATCGGAACAAGCGGCGACATCATCGGCGCCTACCTGGACAGCGCGGGCTCGCATGGTGGTTCGTGGCAACCGAATGATGAGTCGCACGATGCGCAGGCACGATCCGTGACGGTCTGCGCAATGAATATGCTGACCAAGGCCGGCTCCCGAGCCAGCCGATTTCAAATGGACGAATCCTTCAGCATCGAAGTGGCCTACTCCGTCTTGTCTTCACTGGAGAATCTCCGGGTCGGGTTCACGATCACTGCGGACGACGGCACAGTGGTTTTTGAAAGCAAGGACACCGATCCTGCAGACTACGGTCGCTCGTACGCAGCGGGCAACTACACTGCGCGTTGCCACGTGCCGGGTAATCTGCTGAACGCGGGCCGCTATTACGTTACCCTGATCGTGGACCGGCCTCACCAGGAACTGTTGTTTCGGCGGGACCAGGCATTGAGCTTCGCGATTCAGGCAACCGATGGCGCAGGTTTACGGGCTGGAGACACGCGGCTTGGCTTGGTCAGGCCAATTCTAGAATGGTCGTGTGAGGATACGCTGGAGGAGGCTCGTCAGCAAAATGCCGACAGTTAGCGTGCTGATACCCAACTACAATCGCGCCAGCATGTTGCAGGACGCTGTACGCAGCGCGCTTGCCCAGACCTATCAGGATTTTGAGATTCTGGTTGTAGACGATGGATCGACCGAGGATATCCCTGCTGCGCTGGCGCCCTTCGGGAATCGGGTGCAGTACGCGCGCAAGGAAAACGGCGGTTGCGCTTCGGCCAAGAATTACGGCTTGCGCCTTGTTACGGGCGAATATCTTGCTGTTCTTGACAATGATGACCTCTGGCTGCCTACCAAGCTCGAGCGCCAGGTGGAAGTGCTGCGAAGTAAGCCCGATGTGGGGATGGTGTCGTGTCAGGCCTTTATCATGGAGGACCACGGGCGAGTTTTCGCGCGGCCGCCTCAGGGCTCCAGGCGTCAGCAACCTTTGGTGCGCCTGGCTGAGCTGGCCGAGCAGAATGTGATCGCCGGCGGTTCAAGCTCCGAGATGGTGAGGATAAGCGCACTGCGGGCCATCGGTGGCTTCAACGCCGACATTGATTTTGTTGACGACTGGGACTGCTGGCTCCGGTTGGCCCGCGAATGGAAGATATGGCTAATCCCTGAACCGCTCTCCTATTATCGGATCAATTCGCAGGGGTATCGAAACCACGCGCCGCGGCCGGCCCAAGCTGATGCGGTTCATGCGAATGCGCTGCGGGTGTTGAAGCAAGCGTTTGCCGACTGGCCCCGGACAGAAGGCGACCCTCGACCGACTGAGGCACGCGCTTACGCACGCGAATACCTTCGTCATGCGCTGGTGCTCTATGCGATAGGGCGTTCGGCAGAGGGACGGATGGCCTGGGAAACCGCCATTTCCCGAGATGCCAGCCTCGCAGCCGATCCCGCGACGGTCAGAGCCGCGATCGTGGCCTGCGCAACCGGCTATGCATTGGGGTTATCGACCTCGCAGCGAATGCAGCAGGCTACTGCCGTGCTCAACAACATCCTGTCCGATCTGCCGGAGCAGACACGCTTCTTGCTGGATCAGCGGGTTCAATTAGCCGCTGAGCTCCTGGCAGAACTCAGCTTTCTGGCCGCTCAGGAAGGCGATCCTTCGGGCGCCCGCTGGCTCGGATGGCAGTGCCTAACGCGGGATGCCTCCTGGGCGCGCAACATCGGACTGCTGAAGCTCATCCTCACTGGCGGAAGGAACTATTGGCCGGTCCCCGTTCAACAGCACATGGCGCGCTTCGGATGACGAAAGCCGGTGCTTTGCGACGCGCCGCGCTTGGGGTCCTGCTCCTGGCGTCGCTCATGTTGCCGAACGCCCCAGTTGCGATTGCCCAGGGCCCCGAGAACGGATGGACAATTCCGCAAGATATCGCCGCTCCGCTCATGCGAGGGAAGGATCTTTACGGTCTTGTCATTTGCGACGCAGGTCAAAACGTCCACATTTTGTGGGGGAAGGGCCACGACGACGGGGCGGATATCTACTATCGCACCGATGCCGGCGGATCTCTTTCTCAGCCCAATTCCGTCCTGGCGCGGCCGGACGAAGTAGCGATCGCGTTGTCTGCCGCCGTGAGCCTGCCAAGTTCAATCCTCCACCTGGTCTGGCAGAACCGCTATATTCGAGGTGATGTCTACTATAGCAGCGCGCCGCTTGCTGAAGCCTGGGACGCACGCGCATGGTCTGAACCGCAGTTGATGATTCCGGAAGCCGATATGGCAAGGATAGTGGCCGACAACGCCGGTGATCTGCACCTGATCTACGGCGCTTCTGATCCCGAAGGTCGCACGAACTCTGTATATCACCTGCGGTCTGAGGACAACGGCCGCAGTTGGAGCGAGCCGGTGTTAATGTATTCAGTGGCGTCGGTCGCTCCGAGTTGGGTGCAGCTTGAAGCGACAAGCGACGCGAGCGGGCGGATTCACGTCGGAATCACGCTCAGAACGCAGGAATACGGCGTGTATTCTGAAGTGGGTTATATGCGGTCGCTGGACGGTGGGGCAACATGGGAACCGTACCGGGCCATCGCCACGCAGAATGAGGCAACCCCCAATATTTCGATCATAGCTCCGTTTGTTTTCGGTCAGGATGAAGTGCACCTTACCTGGCATGATCCACGCCGCATGCATATGTGGTCGTTCGACGGCGGGACGACGTGGAGCAATGCGATCCAGATTGTTGATCTGGGCGCGGGTTTTGGGGGCGCCAATTGGTTGGCCAAGGATAGCGCGGGGGTGCTGCGCGCGGTGACCGGCGTCGGGAACGGCATCTACGTATCGAGGTTCGCGAACGGGCAGTGGTTGGCTCCGGTGCAGATCGAGGATCGCGACATGGATCCCCACGGGCAGCAGATGGTAGTCTGCCAGGGAAATCAGCTTCATGTCGTGTACGACGATCGGGTGAAGCTCGACACGACTGTCTGGTATTCGCAAACGCAGGTTGACGCGCCCCACGTGGAGCAAAGGCCGCTGCCGTCGCCGGCGAAGGATGCCTTGCCGCCGGTCGTCGCGCCGGAGCCGCAAGAGGCCCCGCCGACCCCGGCGCCGATCGCGTCGCTTGTGCCCGTTCCTGCGACCAGCTACTCGCGTCTCGCAACGAAGACGACAAACCCAATGATGCCGGTGTTCATAGCGCTGGGGCTGTCAATGGGCATCGTTGGCATGGCGTTGCTACTCCGAAAATTCCGAGGACAGGAATAGAACGCATGGCGCAAGACACAATCGCTCGCGGACAATCCCCAACCGTTTCCGTCATCATGGCTGCATACAATCATGCGCGCTATATCGGCGAAGCGATCGCGAGTGTGCTGTCCCAGTCGTGGCGCGATCTGGAGTTGATCGTGGTCGATGACGGCTCGACCGACGACACGCGCCAGGTGGTGGCCGGTTTCGGTGATGCGGTGCGCTATATCCACCAGCACAATCAGGGGCAAGGAGGCGCGCGCAATACGGGCATCGCTCACGCGCGAGGGGAGTTTATCAGCTTCCTCGACGACGACGACTTATGGCTGCCACACTGCGCGGAGACCGCCATGAACGCACTCCGGCCGCATCCCGAAGTCGGCGCCTTCTACGCGGCTTGCCAGGTCATCGATAGCAATGGCAACCGGCTTCCGCAGGTCATGTCCCGCGTGGTTCCTCCTGAACAGATGTATGACGCGCTGGTGGAGGGCGGCTGGTTCCCGCCCCTCGTCGTCACAGTCCGCAAGTCAGTTCTGGAGGACGTGGGGCCACTGGATCCTGCTTTGCGCGGAACCGATGATTGGGAACTGTGGCTGCGGGTGGCAAGCAGTCACTGCTTCAAGGGCGCCTCTACCGTGGTCGGCCACTACCGCATGCACGGCGGCGGTCTGTCCGCCAACACCGAGCACATGCTGGCCGACAAAAAGCGGGCCATAGCCAAACATTTCGGGCCGGAAGAGGGCGATTTTGCCACCTGGCCAGACATCCGTCGCCGCGCGTACGGGAGCGCGTATCGCATGGCCGGGCTGGCGCACATGGAGATCAGGAACACCTCTGAAGGGCAGGCGCGTCTCCGCCAGGCGTTTCAGCTTCTCCCTGAGCTTGCCCGCCGCATCGACGTCTTCTACGAGCTGGCCTGCGGATTTCAGCCGCGTGGCTTCCGCGGCGACTTTGGCTCGCTAAACCTCGAAGAGAGCGAGGCCCTTGTATTTGACACGCTTCGGTTCATATTCGATTCGCCAGAGACGTGTGGGCCGCTGACATCGCTCAGGAACAGCGCCTGGGCCAACGCGTACCTGGCCCTGGGGATGCTGGCGTACGGCAGCGGCCAAATGCGCGAGTGCCGATCCTACCTGGTCAATGCTTTCAGGATGGACCCTGGGATTCGAACCGATTCGCGGCTGGCATCCCGCTACTTCAAATCGTTTGCGGGGAAGCGTATCCTCCGCACGGTGCGGCTGCTTGAGAAAACCGGCGGGACGGGGCGTCGCGGTGGCCGGGATGCGCGGCTGACGTCATGAGAGGCAGCGACCGCGTGCGGAAGACGACCCGCTCGCTCTGGAGCCGTTTCAAGCCCGGGGCGGCCATACTCATGTACCACCGGGTCACAACCCTGGAAGCCGATCCGTACAGACTGACGGTATCACCGGCGCACTTCGCGCAGCAGATGAGAATCCTTGCGGAAACCTGCGTTCCGATGCACCTCGAAGACCTGATTGACGCAATGCTGGCTAACGCACTACCCCGCCGAGCGGTGGCCGTCACGTTCGACGACGGCTACCTGGATAACCTCACCGAAGCGTATCCCATACTCGAGAGGACAGGCGTGCCGGCCACGGTCTTCGTCGTGAGCGGCAGGATGGGCAGCCCGCTCGAATTCTGGTGGGATGATCTCGAACGGATGCTGATGGGGGAGGAGCGGACGCCTGAGGATCTCCAATTGACCATCGGCGGCGAGGAGTACTGCTGGCCAACGAGAACCGCGGAGCAGCGGACGGCGGCGCGTACAGCGCTGCATGGCATGCTGTCCAGGCAAACGGCCAAACACCGCCAAGCGGCCCTTGATGCGCTGTTGGCGTGGTCGGGGAAGGGCGCCGAGGGCCGGCCAACGCATCGAGCGATGAGCGTCGGCGAACTGCTTCGCCTGGCTGAGAGCGGCCTTGTCAGAATCGGCGGGCACACTGTCACTCACGCTGTGCTGTCGACGCTTTCGGCGGAAGACCAGCGCTACGAGATCGAGACGGGGTGTCGTGAGCTTGAAGATGTCCTCGGCAAGCCCGTGCGAACCTTTGCCTACCCCTATGGCCGCGCCATTGACTGGACATCCGACACCGCCCGACTTGCGCGGGAGGCGGGTTTGAGGGGCGCTGTGAGCACGGTCCCCGGTTCTGTCGAAGCCGGCTGTGATCCGTACCGGCTGCCGCGATGGGCGGCTCCTGACTGCGACGGCGCCTCCTTCGCCCGGGCGCTGGAGTCGTTCTTCGTTCTGTGACTTTGCAGCCACGCCATTCTGAGATGCGTTTGCTGTTTCTCTCCAACTTTTACCCACCCTTTGAACTGGGCGGAATGGAGCAACTGACCGCCGAGGTGGCTGCGACACTGCAGGCGCGCGGACACAGCGTGTCGATTCTGACAAGTTGCGCGGGGGTGACTTCGGCAGATGCGCGGACAAATGGCGTCACGCGTGCGCTCTTCCTCGACGCAGACATCCACTATTACAGCGTGCGCTCATTCTTTCTGAAACGTCGGGCGCGCGAGGCGGCGAATCTCCGGCAACTCGACCAAGCGATCGACCAGGTCCGCCCCGACGTGTTCGTCGTCTGGAACATGTGGAATCTCTCGCGCGGCCTTCCTTTCCACGCGGAGGAACGGCTGCCCGGCCGGGTCGCCTACTATATCGCGAGCACGTGGCCCATGGACCCCGATGCGCACGAAGCATACTGGCGCCTCCCCGCATCGCGGCCTGCGAGCGAGTGGATGAAGCGACCGTTGCGCGCTCGCGCGCTGGCTGAACTGCAAAGCGAGGGTTGTCCGAAGCCGTTGGCGTTCGGCCATACGAAGTGCGTCAGCCGCTACATGCGGGACAGACTAACAACTGCGGGGGCCATTCCCTCAACCGCGGGAGTGCTCCACAACGGGATCGATCCTGCGCCCTTCCTGGCCGCGTCCCGGCTCGATTCGGCAGAGCGTACGGGACCGCTTCGCCTGCTCTACTTTGGGAGCCTTGTTCCAATCAAGGGTGTCCATGTGGCAGTGGAGGCGCTCGGTCTCCTTGAGCAGCGGGGGCTGGGCGATCAGATCGAGCTTACCATACTGGGGCGCGGGCATCCGGACTACACTGCGCGGCTCGTCGAGCGCGTCAACGAGTTGGGACTCAGCGAGCGCGTCCGTTTCGAGGACTGGGTGAGTCGCGCAGACGTGCCGGCAATGCTGGCGCAACACGACGTGTTTCTCTTTACGTCCACGGGACCTGAAGCAATGGCGCGCACGGTGATGGAGGCGATGGCCGCAGGGTTGCTGGTGATCGGCTCTGAGGTGGGCGGGCAAACCGAGATGCTCATGAACGGGCGAAACTCCCTGACTTTTCCCGCGGGCGACGCCGAGCGACTGGCTGCGCAAGTGCGTTTCGCATTGGAAGAGTCTGTCCTTCGGGTGGCGCTGGCTCGCGCAGGACAGGAAACAGTTCTCGACGGTTTCACTCTCGACAGGATGGTCGACAACCTCGAGGCATGGTTGGAGACTATAGCGTGAGGATTCTGCACGTCAATCACTTTGGCGCGCATGTGGGTGGGGTGGAAGGGTACGTCGCCGATGTGTCACGCGCGCTCGCGGCGGCCGGCCACGAGACGCGCTTGCTCAGCCTCGCCGTAGAAGACCCCTGCAATCTCATGCCCGGAACCGTTCAGGTCAACGCGGCCAGTACGCGGGAGAGCCTCGCGGGGATGGAACAGGTCATCTTACAGTATCGCCCCGACGTGGCCTTCGTTCACGCGGTCTATGACGCGGCGGTTGTCCGGTGGATCAGCGAGCGCGTGCCTTCGGTCGCCTACATGCATGGCCCGTACCCCATTTGTCCGGGCAACGCGCTCTACCTGCGCAAGTCCGACCGGGTCTGCGAGCGCACCGCAGGGGCATGGTGCCTGGCGAATGCGCAGATCGAGCGCTGCTGCTTTGGCCATAACCCGCTTCGTCACGCAACCCGGCTGCGTAACGTTCAGTCCCTGCTCGGCGCAACTGCCGGGATGCGCACCATTGTTGGGAGCGAGTTCATGAGGGGCCGGTTGCTGGCGAACGGCTTTCCCCCCGGCCAGATCCGCGTCCTGGCGCCAGTGCTGCTTGATGAAGCGGCAGTCGAGGCAACGCCGGTCACCGACCATGCCGTCGTCCTCTTCAGCGGACGAATCACCCCGGAGAAGGGTCTGCGGCGCTTGATCGAGGCCCTCGCTCTGACTAAGGGGGATTGGCGCCTGATCGTGGCCGGAGACGGCCCGGACCGAAACCACTGTGAGCAGCTCGCCGCACAGCTTGGCATTGCCTCGCGTATCCAGTTTGAGGGTTGGGTGGGGCCGGCGCGGATGCAGGACCTTTATCGGGGCTGCGCCTTCGTGGCGCTGCC
>JALOOB010000408.1 GCA_025454635.1 Anaerolineae bacterium | reverse complement strand
TACAGCGCGAACGCCTGCTGGTTCAGCTGCCACTGCGTCAGGTCCTTCGGCGCCTGCAATGTGCGCTGGAGGAACCGCGTCGCGGCCGCCATCACCTGCTCGTCCACGGTGAAGTCCGCCTGCTTCGCCTTGGCGAGGCCGAAGAGGATGTACGACGTCACCGACGGGCTGCTCTTGTCGTTCTGCCACCAGCCCCAACCGCCGTCGAGGTGTTGCTTCGCGTAGATCCGCTGCAGCCCGACGCCCACTTGCTGCGGCAGCTTTGCGTCGAGATCGGGCCGCTCGACGCCGAGCGACTTCAGCGCGTCGAAGGTCACGACGTTGGGCGACGCACTCATACGGGTAGTGTTCGAGGTAGGTCAGCCCGCCGACCATGCCCGCGGCCAGGCTCGGCTCGACGCGCACGTCCAGTTGCCCGCGGCTCGCGTCTACGTTCTGCGGCAGCCGCACGAGTTCGAGCGCCTCCGCGTTCACGTCGACCTGGCCCGCGGTGCCCACAACTTCCGGCGTGGAATACCGGTAGACCGGCAAAGTGATGCGCACCGCATCGCTCAGCCTGGCGCCCGACGCATCTGCGGACCAGACCGCCTTGTACGTGCTGTTGGCCGGAACCGTGACCTTAGCCGTGTCCGCGTCCAGCAGCCGCAGCCCGGTGGCCGCCGCCGACAGGTTAATCTGGAGGTCTTCGCCGGTGGTGTTGTGGATGATTGCCGCGATGTCGGCCTTGTCGCCTGCAACGAAGAAGCGCGGCAGGACGGGCCGCACGAGCAGCGGCTTGGTCGCGACCACTTCCGTCTCGGACTGCCCGACGAGAGTGTCCTCGGTGATCGCGCGCGCGTCCATCACCCACGTTGTCAGGTTGTCGGGCAGGGTCACTTCGACGGTCGCCTTGCCTTGCGCGTCCGTGCTCACCGATGCGCGCCAGAACGCGACGTCGGGGAACTCCGTGCGGACCTCCATCCCGCCGCCGCCGTCGCCGCCGCCGCCGCCCTTGCCGTCCTCGGCCAATTGAGCAACCAGGCGGTCGATGTTGAGCACGAGCGTCACGCCCGTCTGCACGCCGAGCGCGCGCTGCGCATAGAACTTGTCCAATATGCTGCCAGCCGGGTCGTCCGCCAGCGTCAGCACGGCCTTGTCGACCAGCGCCAGCGACACGTCCGCCGGCACGCCCTTCCCGCTCGCGTCCTTCGTCTCGACGTCCCAGACGAGCTTCTCCCGTGGGGCAACCGTGAGCGTCTTGGTCAGGTTCGTCGAATCCGTAACGCTCGCGGAACCTGCGGCGGCGACCCTCGGCGTCACCGTGACGGTCAGCTGCTTCTGCTCCGTCGATACCTTCAGCTGCGCCAACCCCATCTTGAATGTGGGCGCGGGGCTGCTCTCGTCGATGCCCTTCATGATGACGACCGAGACATAGACGTTCGGCGCAAACGTCTCTTCGATGGGCAGGCGCAGCACCTGGCTGTTGCTCGTCAGGTCGACAATCTCGTGCTCGATGACCCGGCCGCGCTCCACCGTGACAAGCGCCTTCACGTCGCCCTGGTAGGGGGAAGGAATCAGCACCTCCGCCGTGTCCCCGACCTCGTACTCGTCCTTGTCGACCACGAGCTTGATTCGGTCTAGTCCTCGCCGGAAACCCAGATGTACGCGCCGCTCTTGATCGTGTTGCCGCGCGCGTCCCGGCCCGTCGCCTCCACCTTGTGCTCGCCCGGCTCGCTCGGCGTCCACTCGAAAACCGCCGCGCCGCTCGCGTCCGTCGTCACCGTCCTGGTGATGAGCGGCGTTTCGTCGGCCCGCGTCGTCCAGTAGAACTGCCCGTCCTCCAACTGCTCGCGCACGCTGCGCCACTCGACGCGGCTGACAACGACCTCAACCTTTTGATTGGGCACGGGCCGGCTTTGCGGGTCGACGGTCAGCACGTTGACCGTGCCCTTGTCGCCCGCCTGGAGCACGTAACCCTCCGGCGAGAGGCCGATGTAGAACGCGCCCTTGTGGACCATCGCGCTGGTCTGCGTCGAGACCGCCTGGTTGTTCGCGTCCTGCACGGTCACGTCAAACGTGAAGCGCTGGCTGCCGCCGAACTTGGCGATGTCCGCGGGCACGCTGAACGTAAACTGGCCGTTCGCATCCGTGCGCCCCTCGCCTTCGCTGATCATGCCGCCATATGGCCCGAAGCGCTGCGTCTCCCACCAGTCATAGTCGGAGAAGCTGTACCACCCCTCGCCGGCATAATCAAAGTACGCGTCGGACGCGGTTAGCACCCAGCGCACCTTGCCGTTCTTGACCGGCCCGCCGAAGAAGTAGCTGGCCTGCGCGGTCACCCGGATCTGCTCGCCCTGCGTATACTCCGGCTTGTCCGTCTTCGCGCTGATCTCGTACTCCGGCTTGCGGTACTCGGCGACCTGGAAGCCGATGCCGAACGCCTGTTGCTCGTTCATGCGCACATTAAGGTAGTAGTAGCCGGTCATCGCGTCCGGGCCGAGCTCCAGGCTGCCGTCGGTCGCGCCGAGCGGATTCAACACCTGCCGTCGCTGCACGACAAGGTTGCCCTCGTTGTCGTTAATCGTGATCGTCACGGGCTGGCCCGGCGCGGGCAGCGAGTACTGCGCGTCGTTGTCTCGCCGCACGATTGCCTTCCAGTAGACGGTCTGGCCGGGGCGGTAAATGGGGCGGTCGGTGTAGACATAACCCTGATACGGCGGCTGCTCCGCGCCGCCCGGCAGCCCGTACTCCCACGCGCCGATGCCGTCCTGCCAGTTGGAGGACGCGACGCCGAACTGCCCGTCCTTGCCGGTCGCGACCGCGATAAACCCTTCCCACGGCTTGCGGCCCGCGTCGCCCAGCGCAGCGGTCGCCACGCCGTCGCGGTCCGTGACCGCGCTCACGTCGATATTGCCGTCGGTGAAGCGCACGGTCACGCCTTCGACCGGTTGGCCGCTCTTGAGGTCCGTGACCCAGGCGAGCGCGTCTTTCGCGCCGGCCTTAAGCGTCACGTTGAGGTCCGTGCGGACGATCAACTGCCGAGGCGGCCGCTGATCCGCAGGCAACGCCCCGCCGAGCTGCAGGTAGTAGACCCCCGGCGCGAGCGCGTTGCCGTTTGCGTCGGCCAGCGGCTCCCGCATCCACTTGCGCTCGTTGCGCGCCGCGTCGGTCGCGCGCGTCCACTCGCGCACGAGCGCGTCCGGTTTTGGCCGGTACTGGTCCCACGCCTGCCAGTACTCGCGGCCGGTCAGCCTTACGAGGTCTTCGACGGGCACGGTCGACAGGCTGAAGCGGATTTCCGGCAGGTTGCGGTAGAGGACCACGGCCTGCGTGTTCGTGTATGCGCTGTACGTGCCGAACTGCTGGTTATTGTTGAGCTGCATGACCGGCTGCAGGTCGCCGGTGCGGAACTTCAGGATGAAGTCCTCGCCGAGGACGTTGCCGTACGGATCGGCCACCTTGCCCGACAGGGTGACGGTGTAGTCCGTCGCGGGCAGCTTGGGGAAGTCGACGAACAGCGAGCCTTCATACTCGTTGTAATACGTCATCACCCGCGTCGGCTGCGGGACCACCGTGACGGTGCCGGTGACGAAGGTGGCCGGGTTGACCGGCGACGCGAACTGGAAACGCACCGGGCTGTCCGGCGACACCTTCTGGTTGCCGTTCGCCGGCTCGGTCACAATGACGGCGGGCAGGTGGACAGTCTCGATCGTATACGGCCGCGCGTCGCGCAGGCTGCCTTCGCCGTTCGCCGCCTTCGCAGTCTCCCGGACCGTCGCATTGTATATCGCGCCGAACTTGAGCGTTTCGGCGGGCTTGAAGCCCATCTCGGTCGAGTCATCATTCCAGTTGAAGCTGCCCGCAACGGGCTGCTTTTCCGTGTCGACCAGGCTGAACGCGGCTTCGGTGCTTGCCCGGTCCATCGGCATGGAGAAGGTCACGGAAATGGCCCGCTCCACGCGAACGTTGACGTTGTTCTCGGGCAGCCAGCGCGTGATGAGCGGGTCGGTGGTGCGGAAGGAGAAGGTGAACGGTTCAGACAGCACGCCGCCGGTTGTGTCCTCCAGCCCGGCCTTGACTGTCACTGTGTACAGCTGCGACGCGGCGAGGCCGTCCGTGGGCGTGAAGGTGTACAGGCTTGTGTTGGTCCACTCGCCCTTGCCCGTCACCGTCGGAGTTATAACGAGCGGCTGGGGCAGGCTCGCCTGGTCCCCGCCGCCCATGAGCGGCACGACGGGCCGGTTGAACGCGACGGTGATCGGCGTGTCGACTGTGACGTTCTGCGCCTCGTCCGCCGGCTGCGCGCTTGTCACCTGGAGGAAACCTGCGGTCGTAAAGCGGAAGGTCAGGTCGCGCTGGAGCGTCATTCCGTTAGCCGCCGCCGCCGACTGCGCCAGGCTCACCCGGTACTCGCGCCCGCGTTCGAGCGTTTCGGCCGGCGTAAAGGTCAGCGCGTTCCCGCTGACTTTGACCTCGCCGGCCACCTGCGGTTCGATGCTGAACGCGCCGCCGGTGCTCGCCGCGTCCATCGGCTGGTCGAACGTGACGACAACCGGCGCGGTGACTGGCTGCTCCTCCCCGCGGTCGGGTTGGACGCTGACGACGGTGGGCGGGAGCGGCCGCGGCGGCGCGGTCGGCTCGACCCGCGTCGGTGCGGCAGTCGGCGCGGCGGTTGCGGGGGGCGTAGCCGTCGCCTGCTGCGCAGCAGGGGCAGCAGCCTGCGGCGCCACAGCTTGCACAATCGAACGACTCGCGTTGCGAACCATGAGCACCTCCGACACAACCAAAACCGGACACGGGTGGGGCGGGCGCGGTACGCGCCGTACGCGACGCGCGGGCGCGCGTGCCGCTGCCGACCCCTTGACGCTGATAGTAAGAGCGCGGTTCCGTTTCGTCACTCCACCACGACCACCACATCCTCTGCGCGCAGCTCGTCGCCGTCCGCCCCAATCGCGTACGCGCCGAAGACGTGCCGCCCTTCTTCCAACGGCCACCATGCGTTCCACTCCGGCCCGCCCACCACGGCAAACGGCTGGCCGTCGCGCAACTCGACCGCGGGCAGCGCCGCGACCGGCATCTGCTGCGCGTCGCGCGGGAGCCCCGGATCGATGCGCAGGATGCGCCCCGCGTCCGGGCTGACGAGGCGCAGCGCGGGCGCGCGCTCTGCCGCGGCTGCCCCTGCGCCATCTAACGCGGCAAGGGGCGCGGGCGGTTGGGGAAAATCATTCTCCCGCGCCCATGCCTGGTACTCCGGCCCCAACTGCCAGTACACCCGGCCGTCCTGGCCCCGCACGTGCTGCCGGTCGACCTTCTGCGGCTCGGCGCCCGCAATAAACCACTCCAGCCGGCGCGCCGGGCAGGGGACTAGCGCGCCGTCATCCGGCCCCGGCAAAAAGCCCGAGTCGGCGCAAATCTCCACCTGCGCCAGGCCGTCGGGCACGGCGAACTCGGCGGGCGGTTGGTCGGCGGTAACCGCGGCCATGAAGTCATGCCATATCGGCCCCGCGCCGGTCACGCCGCTGACGTCGCGCATGGGCGTGTTATCCGCGTTGCCCACCCACACGCCCGTGACCACCTCGGGCGTGTAGCCCACGGTCCAGTTGTCGCGCCAGTCGGTCGTCGTGCCCGTCTTGACTGCCGCCGGGCGGCGGATGTCGAGCGCGCTGCCCGCGCCGAATGCAGGCCGCCGCGCCAGGTCGTCGCTCAGGATATCGGTGATCAGGAAGGCCACGCGCTCGTCAAGCACCCGCCGCGGCTCAGCCGCATCGCGCTCCCACAGCACCGCCCCGTCGAGCGTCTCCACGCGCTCGATCGCATACCGTAGCAAAGGCTGCGTAGGCCGCGGTCAGGTCGAGCAGCCGCACTTCCCCGCCGCCCAGCGTGAGCGCCAGGCCGTAGCGCGGCTTCTCGCCAGGCGCGAGCGTTGCCGGCTGCCGCTGCCAGGGGATGCCGAGCTCGCGCGCCAGGTCGATCAGGGCAGGCACGCCGACCCAGTGGAGCGCGTGGACGGCCGGAATATTGTAGCTGTTTGCGAGCGCCGCGCGCAGCGTCACCGGGCCGTGGTAGCGCCGGTCGTAGTTGTTCGGGACGTAAGGCGTGCCCTCCGCGGTGGGGAAGGACGAGCGGATGTCCGAGAGCACAGTGGCCGCAGTCCACGGCGCCGCACCGCGCTGCGCCGCCGCCGCGGGGTCGAGCGCGAGCGCGTAGGTGAGCGGCTTGATCGCGGAGCCCGGCTGCCGCGAGGCGAGCACTGCGTTGACCGCGCCGCCGAT
>JALOOB010000407.1 GCA_025454635.1 Anaerolineae bacterium | reverse complement strand
GATGTCCTGCTCGGCGATCGCGTTGCGCCCCTGCCAGGCCGCATGCGCGCGGGCGGTCTTAAGGATGACGATGTCCGCGCGGTGCCCGTCGACGCGGAAAGAGGTGGTCAGTTGGGCGATCGTGTACAGGTCGCGCTGCGAGTGGTGGACGCCGGGCATCCGGTTGCGCGCCTCGGCGATCTCCCACGAAAGCTGCTCTTCGCGCGGCTCCCACTCCTGGTAGAAGCCCTCCGGGTCGCTCTCATAGGCGATGCGGCGCTCCACGATCGCGACCCGCTGACGGGGGTCCGAAATGCCGTGCATGTCCACGCACAACGCGAAGCGGTCGAGCAACTGCGGGCGGAGGTCGCCTTCTTCCGGGTTCATCGTGCCGACCAGCATAAAGCGGGCCGGGTGGCTGAAGCTGATGCCCTCGCGTTCGACCACGTTCACGCCCATCGCGGCGGAGTCCAGCAACAGGTCGACCACGTGATCGTCCAGCAGGTTGACTTCATCGACATAAAGCAGGCCGCGATTGGCCGCAGCGAGTACGCCAGGTTCGAAGCGGCGCTCGCCCGCCTGAATCGCCTTCTCGATATCGAGCGTGCCGACGACCCGGTCTTCGGTCGCGCTGACCGGCAGGTCGACAAAACGTGTGCGGCGTTTGGTCGTGGCGAGGGACTCGCCGCGCGCGACGCGGTCGCGGCACAGGTCGCAGAGGTGGTCGATGCTGCCGGGCTCGCAGCCGAACGGGCAGTCCGAAATAACTTCGATCTCGGGCAGCAGAGCCGACAGCGCGCGCGCCGCGGTCGACTTCGCCGTGCCGCGCTCGCCGCGAATCAACACGCCGCCGATCTGCGAGGAGATCGCGTTCAGGATCAGGGCCCGCTTCATCTTTTCCTGGCCCACGATGGCAGTGAACGGGTAGGGTCGCAAGTTAGCCAATGAAGTTCTCCATGCTGGATTAACGCGGCCATTATAGCACCGACCGCGCTTGCGACGAAAGAAGCGATCTTCCGTTGACCCTCGCCCTCGCTTGTGTTATGCTTGCGCCCATGAATGGTGTGATGTTGGTTGACCTGAAGAAAGATGAATTGACCGACCTGCTGGCAAAGTGGGGCGAGCCGACGTATCGCGCGCGGCAGGTCTACGAGTGGATCTACAAGAAACTGGCGACGCATCCGGGGCAAATGACCAACCTGCCGGCTGCGCTGCGTAACCGGCTGGCGATGGACACCTATATCGACCCGCTCGAAAAGGTCTACGAGCAGCGCTCGGCCGACCAGCACACTGTCAAGTGGCTGTTCCGGCTGCCCGACGGGCTGACCATCGAGACGGTGCTGATGTTGTACGACCAGCGGCGGACGGTCTGCATCAGCTCACAGGCGGGTTGCGCGATGGGCTGCGTGTTCTGCGCAACGGGTCAGGGTGGCCTGGCGCGCAATCTTTCAAGCGGGGAGATCGTGGCCCAGGTGCTCGCCGCGGCGCGGTACCTTGCGGCGCTGCCGCCGCCAGCGGCGGCAGCGCCGCATGCTCCGGCCGCCGGCTTTGTCCCATTGAGCGCGTTCGGATCGCTCGGCTCCCTTAACGGCTACTCACCCGAGTTTCCCGGCGAGAACACCCCTGCGCACGGATCAGCCGCGCACGGCGGCGGTCAGCGGCTCACTAACATCGTCGTCATGGGCATGGGCGAGCCCTTCGCCAACTACGAGCCGGTGTGGCAGGCGCTCGGCGCGATCACGGACAAGGACGGCCTGAACCTGGGCGCGCGGCACATCACGGTGTCGACCGTGGGCCTGCCGCAAGGCATCCGCAAGATGGCCGCGGAGCCGCTGCAGATCAATCTCGCGGTGAGCCTGCACGCGCCGAACGACGAGGTCCGGGGCAATCTGCTGCCGATCAACCACCGTTACCCGATCAAGGACGTCATGGACGCGATTCGGGAGTACATCCAGCGGACCAATCGCCGGGTGACGTTCGAATACGCGATGATGGACGGGATCAACGACACGCCCGAGTTGGCTGCGCAACTGGCGGGGCTGCTCAAGCCGCTGCGGAGCGCAACAGGCGGCGTGATGTGCCACGTCAACTTGATCCCGCTCAACCCCGTTGCCGAGTCCCCCTACCAACCCTCGACCGACGCCAATGCGCTCGCGTTTCAGCGTATCCTGGAGCGAAGCGGCATCCCGGCCACTGTGCGGCTCCGGCGGGGCATCGACATCGACGCGGGTTGCGGCCAACTGCGCCGGCGCGTCGGGGCGATGACAGAATAGGGCCACAGAGGACGCAGAGGAAACAGAGAACCGTCTCGCTTAGTCCTCTGAGTTCGCTGTGCCCTCTGTGGCAGAATCGTTACCAGTTCGCGTTACTGGTGTTGTTGGTTCGATGCACCTTCACGTAGTCGAATAGGCTCTGGAATCCGCTCCCGCCCATCGACACGAGGCCGATGCGCGGGTTCGCGCCGAGGTTGTGCGTCCATACGCCGCCGCGCACCCAGTTCTGACCGTCGCGACTCGTGTAGGCCTGGTAGGTTTCCTCCTCCCCGTTGCGCGACACCGCAATGCGCAGCCAGGTCCAGTCGCCGGGCGGGCCGACGATCGTGTTGCCGTAGCGCGGGTAGCCCTCCGGCACAGGGAAGACTTCCTTCGCAAACTCCGTCTGCCGCGTCTCCCAGTTCGAGAACGCCACCAACTTGATGAAGTTGTTGTCGTCACCGTAGATCACCAGGCCGCCCTGGACGTAGTTGAAGCAGCATCCCCCGTTCGGCCACGTCACGCGCACCTTCGTCTCCACGACGTAGTTGCCGCGCGGCGCGGGTTCGGTCAGCACGGACGCGTTGTTGCTGTCGACGTAGAGGTCGGCTGCCTGCGTGTCGAAGCGGAACACGCCGTCTTCCTCCGCGAAGGTTTCCTCAGCCGGCGGGCGAACCCACGTCCATTGCGGAGCGAGCGCGGTGTCGTTGAACTCGTCCGACAACTGCCCGATCTGCGGGCCGATGAGCAGCGGCTTCGGCGGCGCCGGGCGGTACGCCGTGCTCATGCCGGGCTGCGCGGCCGGCGCAGGCATCGGCCGATCCGACGCCCACCGTCCCGCGCGCGCTTGCGGCCAGCCGTTGATCCAGTCGAGCGGATCCATCAGCAGCGGGCGCTTAGTGAAGCCGACCGCGCCCTCGAAGTAGGGGTCGTTCCGGTCGATCGCGTGATAGACCGTCCAGTCCTGCCCGCTGAAGTCGGTGAAGACCGCATTGTGGCCGGGACCGACCCAGCGGTTGCCGTTCATCGAGAGCAC
>JALOOB010000406.1 GCA_025454635.1 Anaerolineae bacterium | reverse complement strand
GACCTCGCGGCAATGGGCGCGGCTGCGGCGGGTCGCGTTTCGGAGTACAGCCCCGAAGCGTTCGCTCGCAATGCGCTTGCGGCTTCGGCGGCCGCGATGGAACGCAGCGCCAGGCGGGGCCGGATGCGCCTTCTCCCGCGATTAACCGTCTCGTTAGTGAGCGCGACGCGATCATGAAAATCCTCCATGTCACCCTCGGCTTCTATCCCGCCGTCGGGTGGGGCGGCCCGGTCAAAATCGTTCGGGAGAACGGGCTGGAGTTAATTCGACGGGGACACGAAGTAATCGTCTGCTGCACGAACCTCTTTGACAAACGGTCGAAGATCGAATCAAAGACGTTCCACCGAAACGTCGATGGCCTTGAAGTCTACTACTTCAACACCTTAAATCTGCCGTTCTGGCCTGGTACTCTCGGGCCCATTTGGGTTCCCGAACTGGATTCCTGGTTGAAGCGCGAGATCAAGAGCTTCGACGTCATCCACATAAACGGCTACCGGAATTTTATGAACTTGCCGGTAGCGCGCGCCGCGCGCGCCGCGCGCGTTCCTGTCGTTATGCAGCCCCATGGCGCGCTGCCGGTTATCGTCAACTCGTTTGCGCTAAAGCGGCTGTACGACCGGCTGCTTGGGGGCATCGAGCTGGATGCGACGAGTGCCTTCATTGTTGGACAGGAAAGCGAGCGGCAGCAAGCGCTGCAGCGGAGCATTCCTGCTGACCGCATCCACATCATCTATAACGGCCTCTCTGTCGATCCTGGCTGTCAAGGGCTGCAGCCCGGCGCCTTCCGCCAACGCATCGGCGTTGCCCCCGACCGCCCACTTATCCTGTTCCTCGCGCGGATCAACAAGAAAAAGGGCGCCGACATGATGGTCGAAGCTTTCGCGCGAGTCAAGGCCCCCGGGGCGGTGCTGGTCATTGCCGGCCCCGACGACGGGCAGTTGGCCGAGGTGCAAAGCCTGATCGAGGCGCATCGGTTGACCGAGCGCGTGATTCTCCCCGGCCTACTGCAGGGTGACGACGTCGGCGCCGCGTTCGCAGATGCCGATCTCTACGTCCTGCCCTGCCGGACAGATACGTTCCCGCAGACCATCCTCGAGGCCTGTCGCGCGGGGACGCCGATGGTGATCAGCGAGACCTGCGAAACCGCATACTTGGTTAAGGATAACATCGGCGACGTTGTCCCCTTTGACGCCGATGCCTTCGCCACGGCGATCGATAATCTGCTCGCGGACCGCGCGCGCTATGCCCGCTACGAATCTGCGTGCGGCGCGATGATGCGCGACGTGTTCAACATCGAGAAGAGCGTCGACCAGTTGGAGGCCCTTTACCGCCAGGTCATAAGCGAGGCGCGTTGAACAGGCTGGGCGAAGCGCGTAACACGCCATGGAAGGCATGGAACGAATTATCTCGCATGTTAGCCTATCCGTGGGTGCGCCTTATCTTTGCAATCAAAGGCGTGCGCTGGGGGCGGGCGTGGAAAATCTACGGCACGCCCATTATCATGCGGCACGCCAAAAGCCAGATGCTCCTCGGGTCGCATCTCGAACTCAGGTCGTCGCGCTACTCCAATCCGCTTTCGCCGAACCACCCGGTGGTCCTGGCCACGTGGCGGGAAGGGGCGCGCCTGGTGGTTGGCGACGGGTTCGCGATGTCGGGCGGCTCGATCTGCGCGGCGCAGTCCATCATCATCGGCAACAACGTCGCGATCGGCGCCAACAGCGCGGTCATCGATACTGACTTTCATCCGCTGCGGCCAGCCGACCGGCAGGAGCAACCGAATGATGGACGTATCGCGCCCGTGGTTATCGAGGCCGATGTGTTCATCGGCGCGAACTGCCTCATCCTCAAAGGCGTGCGCATCGGGCAGGGCGCGGTCATTGGCGCAGGCAGCGTCGTCATCTCGGATGTGCCGCCCCACTGTGTGGCGGCTGGCAATCCGGCGATAGTCGTGCGGTCCCTCGCTCCAACCGGCAGCGTCTGATGCGCGTCTTGCTGATGGCCCAGCACTATGCGCCGGAAGAGGTGAGTGGAGCAGTGCTCGCGACGGAGTTGGCCGAGGATCTCGCCGCGCGCGGCCACCGAGTCGACTTCGTCACGACCGCGCCCAGTTATCCGAAGGGCGTCGTGTTTCCGGGCTACAAGAACGCGGTCCTGTCTCAGGAGAGCCGAAACGGCGTCCGCATCACGCGCGTCTGGAGCTACATCACGCCGCGGCACTCCTTTTGGCGCCGGATCCTTAATTTCGGCACCTTCAGTCTCTCGGCATTCTATGGCGGCCTGGCCGCAGGTCGGCCCGACGTGATCCTGAGTTACTCGCCGCCGCTGCCGCTTGGCGTCGCCGCCTGGTTACTGAGCCGGCTGTGGCGCGTGCCCTGGGTGCTGCGTATCGAGGACCTATATCCGGAAGCTGCGGTTGCGACTGGCGTGCTCAAGAACCGATATGCGATCTCTTTCTTCCACGCCCTGGCGCGCTTTCTTTACCGCCGCGCATCGCGTATTTCCGTCATCGCGGAGGCGTTTAGGAGGCGCCTGATTGCGAAAGGCGTGCCCGATGCGAAGCTGTCCGTGACGCCGGTGTGGGCGGACCCCGACCTCGTCCGGCCCACGGAGAAACGGAATGGCTTTCGGGCTGAGCACGGGCTGGAAGACCGGTTCGTGGTGCTCTATGCGGGTGCGCTGGGTTTGACCTCCTCTCTGGAGGATGTTATCGCTGCGGCGGACCGGCTGCGCGGTAACCCGCAGGTGACCTTCGTGCTGGTCGGGGAAGGGGTCAAGAAGGCATCTCTGGTGGCCGAGCGCGAGCGGTTGGGCTTGCCGAACGTGCTGTTTTTGCCGTTCCAACCGCGCGCGCGTTTCGCGGAGATGTTGGCGGCCGCGGACGTCAGCTTGGTCACCTTGAACTCGGGCTCCTCCGATTTCTCCATGCCCAGCAAGACTCTCAACATTCTTGCTAGTGGACGGGCTATTCTCTCCGTCACGCCCGAGGGGAGCGAGGTTGCCCGCGTGGTGCGCGAGGGACGCTGCGGAGTGAATGTCGAGCCAGGGGACCCGGACGGACTCGCAGAGGCGATCCTGCGGCTGGCGAGCGAGCCGGCGGCGTCGCTGGATGACATGGGCTGGCGCGGCCGAGAACTGCTGGAAGATGCGTTCGAAAAGGATATGCGGCGCGCTGTTGCCGAGGCATGATTAGCGTCGAATCCCTGCAACCTGGCGACGCGCGGGTGGTGGCGCGGTTGCACCAGCAGAATCTCAACACGGGATTCTCAGGCAGGGCCGGGTTCGGGTTGCTGGAGGCTTATTACCGAGGCCTTGCGCGAAGCTCCGGCGCATGCGGGTATGTGGCGAAACGCGATTCGCTGGTCATCGGTTTCGTCTGCGGGGTCTGGGACGAAAGCGCGACGCAGCGCAACATGATGCGTCGCGAGTGGGGTTGGTTGCTCCTGTGGGGCAGCGTGTTCGCGCTAGCGTACCCGTCGCGCTTGTTCAAACGTCTGACAGCGCCGGGCGGGGAGCCCCCGACGCCAGAAGGCCGCGGCTACGAGCTACGGCCAATCGTCGTTGCGCCGGAAGCCAGGGGCAGCGGGAGCGCTCTGGCCCTAGTGCGCAGATTGGCTGAAGACGCCCGGGGCCGCGGGTTCCCGCGTATTTATCTCTATACCGAATTGGATAACACCCGCGCTCAGCAGTTCTACCTGAAGGCGGGCTTTCGCGAGGTCGCG
>JALOOB010000103.1 GCA_025454635.1 Anaerolineae bacterium | reverse complement strand
GACCTGATCAGCGCCATTCACGCGGTGCGCGGCGGCGGCATGTTCCTCTTTCCGACCCTCGCGCGCGCGCTCGTGCAGGACTTTCTCCAACGCCGCGAGCACGGCGGCGCAGGCGCCGCGCGCGAAGGGCTCGACGACCTGACGGAGCGCGAGCGCGAGGTGCTAACGCTCATCGCCGAGGGGCGCAGCAACCAGGAGATCGCCGACGCGCTGGTAATCAGCATCAAGACGGTGAACCGGCATCGCGAAAACATCATGGCCAAGCTGAACCTGCACACGCGGGTCGAGCTTGTGCGCTACGCGATCGAGAAAGGGCTGATTGAGCTGAAGTAGAAAGTTCGCGCTGCGAGCCACTCGACTTGCGGCGCCAATGTTCCCCCGTATGGGTAAACCACCCCACCCAAAAGATGGGTCCCTCACCCGATTTATTCCCTCCTCCCAAAGTGATAAGCTCTCAGCAGATCGTGAAAAAGAAAACTTGTAAAGACCCTGAGTCAAGGGTCCGCTTTTGGAGGAGGGCGCCATGTTGGATTTCGTTGACATCGCAGTCGTCGCCGGAATGATGTTCCTGCGCATTGGCGTACCGTTGCTGGTGATCCTCGCAATCGGTTACGGCCTTAAGCGGCTGGACCGGCGCTGGGAAGCTGAAGCCCGCGCGCACCAGGCCGAGGTGGTCGAGATGCCGGCCGAGCAGCCCGCAGCGCCCGCGCAGCAGCCCACCGTCCCGGCTCGCCGTCCCGCGAAGCAGCCGCAGCCCCAACCGCTGCCGTTTGTCCCCCCTGCGGCCCTGAATAAGGAGCCGCAGCGGCCCGCGATGTACGCTCAGGCGGGACTCAGCGCGGCAGGCAAGCACTGCTGGGACGAGAAGGGCTGCGGCGAGGGCAACAAGGCCACGTGCGCCGCGCCAACTCACCCCGATCAGCCCTGCTGGCAGGCGCGTTTCAATGCCGAGGGCCACATCCCGGAAGAATGCGTGCACTGTGACATCTTCCAACGCTACCCATCGATGTGACGCAAACAGAGGAGGATGCGAATTATGATTCGTCGTTTTTCGACCCGGGACTGGCTGGCCCTTTTGCCGGTCGCCATCATCCTGATGCTGGTCCTGGCATTTGGCGGAACAGCCGCCGCCGCGCCGGCAGCCACCCCTGCCGGCCAAACCAGCAGCCCTACCTGCGAGACCTGTCATGCGGTCGAGACTGCGGCCTGGCAGGCCAGCACTCACGGCGCAGCCGGCGCTACTTGCGAATCGTGCCACGGGGAGTACAAGGAAGGCCACCCCGCCGGCGGCACGATGACCCTCCCGATGGAATCCGAGACGTGCCAAACGTGTCACGCCTCGACGTTCGCGGACTGGGAGAACAGCAGCCACGGCGACGAGAACGTCGACTGCTTCGACTGCCACAAGGCCCACGACCAGGGCCTGCGGATCGAGCCGCAAGAGAAGCTTTGCTCGGCGTGTCACACCAAGGAAGAGACGCAACTGGCGCACAACGTCCACGGCATCAGCGGCATCAACTGCGTGTCGTGCCACATGTCGCCGCAGACAGTGAAGGCTGCCGACGGCTCGACCAAATCGGCCAGCAGCCACCAGTTCACCGTCGCCTCCAACATCTGCGCGGGCTGCCACTCGGGCGACATTCACAGTGAGACCGCCACCAAGGCCGCGCAGCGCTCGACGCTGGCCGAAGAAACCGCGAAGTATGCGGCCGAGCAGGGCAAGCGCATCGGCGAACTGGAAACGGAACTCAACGCAAGCCGGCAGCAGGTCAAGGACCTGCGCAACCTCGCCGTCGTCTCGATGGGACTCACGCTCGGCATAGGCGGCGCGATGGGCCTGATCGTGGGAGTCGCCGCAGCGACTTTGGTCAGCAGGAGGAAGCAGCAATGACCGCGAAGGTTTCCCGCCGGCAGTTCTTGAAGCTGTCCGCGGCGGCCCTGGGCGGCGCAGCGCTAATGACCGACACCAAAGGGGTCGGGGCGTCGTCCGGCGTCGATGCGGCTGCCGTGCCCGCCATGCTGATCGACCTGAGCCGGTGCGTGGGCTGCGGCAACTGCCAGCGGTCGTGCATCGAGGCGAACAACCTGCACCCGACCACCGAGCAGATGACCAAGCTGCACTCAGAGAACTTCACCTACGTGCAAGAGGTGAAGCTCGAAGGCAACAAGACGCGCTACGTCAAACGCCAGTGCATGCACTGCCTGGACGCCGCGTGCGCGTCCGCGTGCCCCGTCTCGGCGCTGCACCAAACCAAAGAGGGCCCGATCGCCTATAAGGTCGACCGCTGCCTGGGCTGCCGCTACTGCATGGTTGCCTGCCCGTTCGACGTGCCGACCTTCCAATGGGACGACGGCATCACGCCCGAAATCCGCAAGTGCATGTTCTGCATCGAGCGCCAGCGCAACGGCGAAGCGCCGGCCTGCGCCAGCAACTGCCCGTCCGGCGCCTTGAAAGTGGGCACGCGCGACGAACTGCTCAGGGAAGCGCACGCCCGCATCGCGGCGAGCAACGGCCGCCTAGTGGACCACGTCTTCGGCGAGCACGAGGCGGGCGGTACGGCGATGCTGTACATCTCCGACACGCCGTTCGAATTGCTCGGCTTCCGCACCGACGTGACAAAGCGCCCCGTGCCGGGCTACACCTGGGACATCATGACGAAGCTGCCGCCCGTGATCGGAAGCATGGCCGTCGTTCTGACCGGCGCGGCCGTCTTGACCCGCAAGCGCAACGGCCATCACGACGACACGCCGCCGTGGGAGCGCGACACCGCGCACGGACACGTCGTCATTGACCCGTCCGGCTCGGATGAGCGCGCCGCTAACGATGAGCGGAGCGCAGGAGCATAACGATGATTCAAGACATACTGATGCTCGCAGCCCTGTTTATCCTGCGCATCGTCGCCCCGCTCTTGCTGGTCGGCGGCATCGGCTACTACCTGGCGCAGCGCTGGACCGGCGCGCAGTTCCAGTTCTCACCCAAGTTCGTCACCGGCGTCGGGCTGGTCTTCTGCCTGTGGGCCGTGGCAGCCATCGCGCTGATCCTGCGCCTCACCAACGGCATCGGGGCCATCACTAACCTGTCCGACGAGTTCCCGCTCGGCATGTGGATCGGCTTCGACGTCATGGCGGGCGCCATGCTCGGCGGCGGCGCGTTCGTGCTCGCGGGCCTCGTGTACGTGTTCGGCCTCGAGCGCTACCGGCCGATCCTTCGCTCGACCATCCTGACCGCGTTCCTCGGCTACGCGCTGTTGATCGTGGCTCTGCTGATCGACGTGGGCCGGCCTCAGAACATCATGCTGGCCCGCCCCGTCTACTTCCCCAATATCCACTCGGTGCTGTGGGAAGTGGCGATCTGCGTGCTCTGCTACACCACCGTGCTCGCGCTGGAGTTCGCGCCCGCGGTGTTCGAGCGGCTCCAGTGGCGGCGGATGTGGATCATCACGCACAAGATCACGCTTCCGCTGGTCATCGTGGGCATCCTGCTCTCGACCATGCACCAGTCGTCGCTCGGTTCGCTGTGGATCATCGCGCCCGGCAAGCTGCACCCGCTGTGGTACACGCCGCTCCTGCCGGTCTTCTTCTGGATCTCGGCCATCGCGGTCGGCCTGAACATGGTCGTCGTCGAGTCGAATCTGAGCTCGCGCGGCCTCAAGCGCGGGCTGGAGCAGGACCTCCTCGCCAGCCTCGCCAAGGCGGCATCGTGGTTGCTGGCCTTCTACGTGATCGCCAAGCTGGCCGACCTCGTCTGGCGCGGGCAGGCGTATCAGCTCACCCAGCCGACGCTCCAAGCGGTGCTCTTCTGGATCGAGCTGTTCGTGTGCGCCCTGATCCCGGCCATCCTGCTGTCGAGGCCGCGGGTGCGCGAGAACAGGAATGCCCTGTTCGCGATTGCGACGGTGGTCGTCGCCGGCGGCATCCTGAATCGGCTGAACGTGAATATGTTCGGCATGTACAGCTACACCGGCCCGGTGTACATCCCGTCGCTGTTCGAGATTATCATCACTGCGGCCATGTTCACCTTCGGCGCGGCGGTCTTCGCCCTCGCGGCGAAGTTCCTGCCGGTCTTCCCACCCGAAGAAGTTACCGAGACGGCGCAGTCGTAAGCGCACACGGCCGAAACGGAAAGCGCCCGGTCAGCCTTCGGAAGGCAGGCCGGGCGCTTTCCGTTCATCCCCCACCTTGCCGCAGGGAGCGCACCGAAGTACAATAGCCATGGATATCCGGCAGCGCTCACAATGTGGAGGACACATGAACCCCCAGGCTGCGCCCCACGATGCCGGCGCCTTTCATCGAGCCGTGTGGCAGCAGGTTCGAGCCATCCCTCGCGGCCGCGTCGCAACTTACGGGCAGATCGCAAAGCTGGTCGGGTTACCTGAAGGCGTGGCCCCCGACGCTTACCGCGCGTTTGGCGCGCGCTGGGTTGGCGCCGCGATGGGTGCGTGTCCCGACGACGTGCCGTGGCAGCGCGTACTTAACGCGAAGGGCGAAATCAGCCTCAAGGGTGGAACGCAGCGGCGCCTGCTGGAGGCGGAGGGCGTGGAGTTCGACGCCAAAGGGCGCGTGGACCTGAAACGGTTCGGCTGGGCCGGACCGGATGAGCCGAAGCAGGAGTCGTTGTTCTAGGGAAGCTCTCCATGTGCCGCGTCCCGGCGGCCCTCACTCATCCAAGGAGGTGGTCGATATGTTCCCCGTACTGGTCCTACTTATCGGCATCGCGGTTCTCGTCTTTGGAAAACGGCTGGCGGTTCTCGGCGGAGCCGTCGGCGCTCTGCTCGGCCTCGGCCTGCTGAAGGTCTTTCCTGCGTTGCAGGGGGGCGTGCTCCCGTGGATCCTCGTCATCGGCCTGGCCGTGCTGGGCTTCCTGGGCGGCGGTTTCGCGAAGGGCTTTGTGGAGGTTATCATCCTGGTCATCGGCGCGCTCGCCGGCGCAGGCGTTGTGATGGGAGTTTACGACCTGTTCAACTGGGACCCCGGCATCCTCAAGTGGGTGTTGGTCGTAGTCGGCGCCGCGGTTGGTCTCATCGTGATCCGGCGGGCGCGCCGCGGAGACCGCGATTGGGGTATGGTGATTCTGGCGAGCCTCGTCGGTGCGCTGCTCGTTGTGCGCGGGCTGACGCTCCTGATCCCGAGCCTCGACGGCTTGCTGCGGACGGTGATCCTGCTTGCGCTCGTGGCTGCGGGAATCGTCTGGCAGGGCGGGATCCTGGGGAGACGGAAGGAAGCGAAGCAGCCGGCAGCGCCGCCCCCCGCGCCAAAGGTGTGACCCAGAACTGGGACGCGTTCTTCTAACGATGGGTGGGACCGGCCGCCCCCGATCGCCGGCCAAACCTGCGCAAATCCCCCGGGCTGCACGCGCCGTTACGACCGTGCGCCGGGGGATTTTCAGTGGCCGACGACGGTTTAGGCCGGCCCGGTCAGGATGAGGGATGTGGGGCGGTATGTCGGTGATTGTCAGGCCGATCGAACCGGCGCAGGTGGCAGAAGTGAAGCCACTCCTATTGGGCATTGCGAAGCAGCTCTTTGACTGGCCAGAGCCGCTCGACGAGGTCATTAGGCGGTTCGAGCAGCAGGGCTATCTGGTTGATCTCGACGATCCGGGGACGTACTACGCCGAGCGCGACGGCCTGTTCCTGGTGGCGATGGACGGGGAGCGGATGATCGGCTCGGGCGCGATCCGGCGAAAAGCCGCGGATACGGCAGAACTGAGGCGGCTGTGGCTGCTCAAAGAGTATCGCGGGCAGGGTATCGGCTACCGGCTGACCACGACCCTGCTGGCCCACGCGGCTTCGCGGGGTTACCGGCGGGTGTGGCTGCAGACCGGCGTAGATCAGACGCGCGCGCTGTCGTTCTATGAAGAGGTCGGCTTTGGGCGGGTGCCGTGCGATACCGACGACCCGGAGGACCTCTGCATGGAGATGGCGCTGCCGGACCAGGGCGAAGCCGAGCTTACTTGACTGCTCGTAAACTCATGCGCAATAATGGCGCGAAACAAGCACTAATGCAAGGAGTGTGAAATGGCGACCTTTGTGTTTGTTCCGGGCGCATGGGCGGGCGGTTGGCAGTGGCGGGAGGTAGCCCGCGCGCTACGCATAAGGGGTCACGAAGTATTCACACCTACACTGACAGGACTCGGGGAACGGGTCCATCTTCGCTCTCCTCAAATCGGCCTCGAAACGCATATCCTCGATATTGTGAACGTGCTCAAGTACGAGGATCTGCGTAACGTGATGCTCATCGGGTACAGCTACGGCGGCGCGGTCGCAACTGGCGTCGCGCACTGCGAACCCGAACGACTTGGCAAGCTGATCTACGTCGACGGATTCGTCCTGGAAGATGGCCAAGCGTTGTACGACCTTTACCCGCCTGAAGTCGTGGCGATGATTGACGGCATGGCGCAGCAATTTGGAGAGGGCTGGCGTGTGCCTCACTTTCCACCCGACGCGCCCTATCGAACCGATCACCTCCTGAAGACGTATCACGATCCGCTGCGGGCCAACAACCCGCGGGCGAACGATATTCCGAAGGCTTATATCTACTGCACTGAAAAGGAGCCTGGCGATCCGATCATGGCCCCTATCGCCCGCATCGCCGCAGCAGCGAAGGCCAATCCGCAGTGGGTGTACCGTGAACTGGCGACGACGCACTCGCCCTGGGAAACAATACCCGGCGAGCTTGCGCAATTATTGGCAGAACTCGCCGGGAGTTAGAACAGGGCAACGATGCTTACAGCCCCAACGCCTCGCGCATCGCGCGAATGTGCTCCGGCGTCGATCCGCAGCACGCGCCGAGGACGTTGACGCCGAGCGCGCGCATCTTGAGCGCGTAGTCGGCCATCACCTCGGGCGAGCCGTCGTAATAGACCTGCTTGTCCTTCCACTTCGGCAAGCCGGCATTGCTCTGCGCTATCAAGTAGACATTCGCGGGCTTCGCCGCGGCCAGGTCGGTGACGATGCGCTCGATCTCGTCGGGACCGTTGCCGCAGTTCGCGCCCATGACGACGATGCCGAGGTCGTAGAGCGCGTTCACCGCCTGCGCCGGCTTCACTCCCATCATCGTGCGGAAGTGGGTGTCGAACGTCATCGTCGCCGCAATGGGCAGGTCGGACGCCGACTTAATGCCCTCGACCGCCGCGGTGACCTCTTCCAGCGCGCTCATCGTCTCAATCAGGAAGAAGTCCACCCCCCCCTCGGCCAGCGCGGCGGCCTGCTCCGCGAAGGCGTCGCGCACTTCCTCCGGCTGCCGCGTTCCCAGCGGGAAGAGGATTTCGCCGGACGGCCCGACGTCGCCCGCGACGAGCACCTCGCGCGGCGCAGTATCGGCCACCTCGCGCGCAATGCGCGCCGCGGCCAGGTTGAGCTCGCGCACGCGCGACTCGTTGTTGTGCAGCATCAGCCGGAAGCGATTGCCCCCGAACGTATTCGCCGTGATGATCTGGCTGCCGGCGTCAACGTAGGCCTGGTGAATGCCCTTGATCACGTCCGGTCGCTCGACATTCCACTCCTCGGGCGCGCCTCCGCTGGTGAGCCCGGCCGCGTGCAGCATCGTGCCCATCGCGCCATCGGCCAGGACGAAATTTTGATTTCGGGTCAGAAAGTCGAGCAGTTTATCCACGGGCTCCTCCCCTCAGCTGCATCACCTTGCGCGCAGTGTCGACCGCCTCGGCCGCGTCCTTGCAGTAGTGATCCGCGCCAATGTCCTCCGCGAACGCCGGATTGAGCGGCGCGCCGCCCACAAGCACAGTGATCCGATCGCGCAGCCCCTCTTCGGTCAGGCGCTCGATCACCGTCGCCATGTAGGGCATCGTCGTGGTCAGCAGCGCGGACATGCCGAGAATATCGGCGTTCGTCTCGCGCAACGCGGCCAGGAATTTGTCCGCATCGACATTGATGCCGAGGTTCCGCACCTCAAAGCCCGCGCCCTCCCACATCATCGCGACAAGGTTCTTGCCGATGTCGTGTATGTCGCCCTTGACTGTGCCAATAACGGCGGTGCCGATCTTCGGGACGCCCGTCTCGGTCAGCAGCGGGCGCAAAATCTCCATCGCCGCCTTCATCGCGTTCGCCGCGCGGAGCACCTCCGGCACGAACAGGATGCCGGCGCCGAAGTCCTTGCCCACAATATCCATGCCGGCCACGAGTCCGTGCGCGAGGATTGCGCCGGGGCCCTGTCCCCATTCCAGGGCTTGCCGGGTTGCTTCGACCACCTCGTCTTTGGCGCCGTCATACAGATCATCCTGCATGTTAAGGTAGTGCTCTTGCAGTTCCGCCGGCAGGTCTGCGAATCTTGTCTCGGTCATTACTTCGTCCTTCGGTAACCACAAAGGCGCAAAGAACCGAAGTTTCACGAAGACCGCCATATAGAACTTCGTGAACCTTTGGTTCTTCGATCCTTAGTGGTGAATCAACTTAGCGATGTGCGCGACGTGCTCCTCGTCGTGCGCGCTGAGCGCCTCCACCTGACTGCGCAGCGTCACCGGCCCCAGTTCCGCGTGGATGCCGGGGCGACCGCGATCGATCGGCGCGAGGCTATCGAGAAACACGAGCGTCTCCCGGCGCAGCATCGCAAGCGTCTCGATCAGGATGCGAACCGGAGTCTCTGGGTCGTAGTCGCCCGTAATGCAGCCGATGGCCGCCATACGCGGGTTGTCCTCGAGCGTCATGCGCGCCAGGCGCGCTCGGTACGGCGACTCAATGGCGCACATGTGGCCGATGATCTCGCAGACTGACCACTCGTCCTGCGAAGGGCGAACGCAGGCGTTGTGGCCGGCATCCGCAACAAGCGCCGCAAGGCGCTCGGGGACAGAGCGCATCTGATTCAGCAGCTCCGTCCAGGTGATGACTGCCGGTGCGGTCATGGTCGGTCGTCCTCCCTTGCCAATCGAGCCAAAAGACCTCCGAGGTCTGACACCGGCTTCGCTAGCCGGAGACCTCGGAGGTCTGGACAGGTGCGCGCCGCGCGCGACGCGAGATGGTGTCGGAAACGCCGCGCGCGCGTCGCCGCGCGGCGGCAGCCTCGATGATTTCGGCCAGGTGCGGAAACGCGTCCGCGCCGTGCGGGACAGGCATGGCTTCGACGAAGGCATCCTGGAAGCGCGGCTCCATCGCAATGCCGATGTACTGTGTCCAGCGCGCGAGCCGCCGCGCGTCCTCGCGTTCGGCGCGGTTGAGCAGGGCAATACGCGCGCCGTCGCCGGCGGAATTGCCCGCGGTGGCAACCTTGCTGAGGTCGCAGTCCGGGATCATGCCCAAAACCATTGCGTGGACCGGGTCAATGTAGCTGCCAAACGCGCCCGCCAGCAGCACACGCGTCACCCGTTCCACGCCCATCCGCTCCATCAACAGCCGCGCGCCCGAATATAACGCTGCCTTACCTAGCTGTATGTTCCGCACATCGTCGCTCGTGATCGTGACCGCGCGCCCCGTGCTGGATTCATGCGGCCACGCGATCACGTACTCGGCCTTGGCGCCCTGCCACGAGAGGCGCGGATGCTCGATCTCGTTCGCAAAGCGGCCGTCCGGCGTCAGCATGCCGGCCATGTAGAGTTCGGCGACCGCCTCGATGATGCCGGACCCGCAAATGCCAGCGGCTAGGATCGGTCCCTGGCCGAGAAGCTGCGCCTTCTTGCGCAGGCGACGCTCGCGCTCCTCGTCGACAGGTCCACCCCGCGCGCGAAGCTCGGCCGCGCGCGCCTCTTCGGCGGCCCAGTCATTGCTCCACGTCTCGCGGCCGATGACCTTGAAACGGCAGTCAAGCGTTTCGGGGTCAATGCGGATGCGCTCGATCGCGCCGGGCGCCGCCCGCATCCCGTGGCGGATTTGCGCACCCTCGAACGCGGGACCGGTCGGGCTCGAAGCGGAGTACAGCTCGGTCGAGTTGCCCAGCAGGATTTCGCCGTTGGTTCCGACGTCGACGATAAGCCACACCTCGTCCGCCGGAGCCTTGTCGGGTTCCTCGGCAAGGATCACGCCGACGTTGTCCGCGCCGACATGGCCGGC
>JALOOB010000405.1 GCA_025454635.1 Anaerolineae bacterium | reverse complement strand
GGCTGAACTCGGCGCGCTTGCGGTCCCAATCGCTCAACCGGCGCACCGTTTCCAGGCACTGCGGCAGCCCCACTGACTCGTCGAGCCGCTGCCCGAACGCGGTTTCGTCGCCCAGATGCAGGCAGTTGTCCAGCCTGAACGCCAGCGGGTCGCAGCCCAGCCGCTCGGCCAGCTCGTCGACGGCCTGCTCGATCGCGAAGCACACTTCGGTGTTGCCGAACCCGCGGAATGCCCCCGCGTAGCCGTTGTTGGTGTAGACGCAGTTGATGTCGACGTGGCAGTCGTCGTAGCGATACGCGCCCATCGCGTGAATCGCCGCGCGCCACGAAGTGAACACGCTCTGCGACGCGTAGGCGCCCGAATCCAGCAACCCCTCGAACTTGCACGCGCGGAGCTTGCCGTCGGGCGACGCGCCGAGCCGCACCCGCATGGCCATGCTGTCGCGCTTGTAGCTCGCGATCATGCTCTCTTCGCGCGAGAACGTCATGCGCACCGGACGTCCCGTCTTGAGCGCGAGCGCGGCGCACTGCGCGGACGCCTGATAGTTGAGGTCGTCCTTGCCGCCGAAGGACCCCCCCACGGGGGGTTGAATCACGCGCACGCGCTCCTGCGGCAGGCCGAGCACGCGCGCGATGTTGTTGCGGTTGATGAACGGGCTCTGATTGGAGACGTACACCACCACCCCGCCGTCGGGCGTCGGGATCGCCAGCGCGCCCTCCGTCTCCAGATAGGCGTGCTCCTGCTGCGTAACCGAGTAGCGCTCATCGAGCGTGACCGCGCAGCCGGCGAGCGCGGGGAGCGGCTCACCCTGGCGCACGATCTCCGAGTGGAGGAAGTTCGGATGTTTGCCGTCCGCGCGGTCCGGGCCGATCTGCGGCGCTTCCGGGTCAAGTGCGCGCGCCGGGTCGAAGATCGCGGGCAGCGGCTCCAGCTCGCACCGGATCGCCCGCAGCCCGGCAAGCGCGGCCTCCGGCGTCTCGGCCGCAACTGCGGCAATCGCCTCGCCCACGTGCCGCACGACGCCGCGCGCGAGCATATACTGGTCGCTCACCGGGAAGCCGAAAATGCCGCGGTCCGCAAAGTCCGCGTTCGTGATCGCAGCCAGCACGCCCGGCACGGCGAGCGCGGGCGTTACGTCGAGCGCGACGATGCGCGCGTGCGGCGTCTCGCTGCGCAGGCAGCGCGCGTGCAACATCCCGTCGAGGCGATAGTCCGCCACGAAGCGCGCCTTGCCCGTGACCTTGTCGGCCGCGTCCACGCGGCGGGCCGGTTTGCCGATATATTGCAGCTCAGGCATGTCTTTTGCTCCTGGATGCCCGACCAACCACGTAAGAAAAGAAGAGCGCGACGACGCACTAAGAGCTTCGTGAACCTTAGCGTCTTTGGTTCTTCGTGGTTACTTGCTCGGTTGCCGACCGATGGCGGTCGCCTCGATCGCGTCGATGATCTGCTGATAACCCGTGCATCGGCAGAGGTTGCCGGAGAGCGCGGTGCGGATCTCCTCGCGTGAGGGCTGCGGGTTCTGCGCCAGCAGCGCCTCGCCCGCCAACACCATGCCGGGCGTGCAGAAGCCGCATTGGACTGCGCCGTGGTCGATAAAGTTGCGCTGCAGGTCGCTCAGTTCGTCGCCGGGCGGGGTCACGCCCTCGATGGTCGTCACCGCGCGGCCGGCCACCTTCGGCGCAAGCATCAGGCAGCTATTGACGAGCAGCCCGTCGACGATGACCGAGCACGCGCCGCACTCGCCGATCTCGCACCCCTCCTTCGTTCCGGTGAGGTTTAGGTGTTCGCGCAGCAGCGTGAGCAGCGAGATGTCCGCGGGCGCGTCCACCGCGACCGGCGCGCCGTTGAGGGTGAATTCGATGAGCATGGGGCGGGCTCCTCTCAGGCGGTGATGCCGAACACACGGCCCAGCGCCTGCTCGACGAGGCCCTGGATCGCGACTTCCTTGTACTCTGTGGACCAGCGGCGGCCCGTCACAGCGATCATCGCTTCGGCGGCCCGCGCTCCGGCCCCCGCAACGAGCGCCGGGGACGGCGCCGCGCCCAGCAGGGAGTCCTCCACCGCGGTGAGCCGCGCCGCGACGGGCAGCGCCGCGCCGGGCGCGAGCCGGATGAAGTCGACGCAGCCGCCCGCGTCCACCCGGCCGATAGCGGCCATGCTCAAGCGGGCAATCGCCTGCGCGTTGCGCCGGCCCAGTTTGACGAAGGCGGAGCGGGCGCCAGGCGGCAGCTTGGGGAACGCAAAAGAGACGATCAGCTCGCCGCGCGCGAGCGCGGTGCGGTGGGGCGTCAGCGTAATCGAGGCGACGGGGACGACGCGCTCCCCGTCCGGGCCGGCGATCGTCGCAGTCGCGTCAAGCGCAACGAGCGCGGGCAGGCTGTCCGCGCATGCGGCCGCGTTCGCGATGTTTCCGCCAAGCGTGCCGGCATTGCGGATTTGCGGGCTGCCCACGCTCAAGCACGCCTCGACCAGGAGCGGCGCGGCCGCACGCAGCAGAGAACTCGCCGCGGCCTCGGCGAACGTGACTGCCGCGCCCACGCGAATCGCGTCCGCGCTCTCGGTGATCTCGCGCATTTCCGGGACGCCGGAGACGTCGACCAGGCGATCGAACCACGCGCCGTCGCGACGCATCATCACGAGAAGGTCGGTGCCGCCGGCAAGGGGCAGCGCGCGCATTTCCGGGGCGTTGAGCAGCGCAACCGCTTCTCGCACGGACGCGGCCGGGGCAAATTCAACACGGGTCATCGTTGGCCTTTCGGGGAGACATGAGCGGGAAACTACGAACAAACTCATTATAACAACATGACCTGTGTATAGCACACAACTGCAGGGGTGTCAATAGGATCGGCTAAAACAAGCCTGTTTTGGAAGCAAAACTACCCTATTGACAGCCTCAACACCCTGTGCTATAGTGACGTCTGCCTGAACTTGTTATAACGATATAGGAATTGACCTTGGCAGTACGACTGGACAGAAACCCGATGGCGCTCGTCACCATGCTGGACCCGGCCGCGGTCGACCGGGACGCCCCATTGCCACTGTACCACCAGCTCCGCCAGGCGCTCCTGGAGCCGCTCGAGCGGGGCCACTGGAAAGAAGGCGACCCGATCCCGACCGAGCGCGAGATTTGCGATACTTACAACGTCAGCCGCATCACCGTGCGCCGCGCAATCAACGAGTTGGTGCGCGAAGGCTACCTCATGTCGCACCAGGGCAAAGGCACCTTCGTCGCGCGGCCAAAGATCGAACGCCAACTTTCGCAGTTGCGCAGCTTCTC
>JALOOB010000404.1 GCA_025454635.1 Anaerolineae bacterium | reverse complement strand
CTGGAGGCCGCGGCATGAGCTGGTCCATGCGCCTGTTCACGGTCCGTGGCATCCCCGTGCGCGTGCACGCCAGCTTCCTCCTGATCTTGGTCTGGGCCGCGTTTATCGGGTTCAGCGACCGCGGGCGCAACTCCGCGCTTGGCAGCGTCGCCTTCATGTTAATCTTCACGGTGCTCCTGTTCGTCTGCGTGGTGCTCCACGAGCTCGGCCACAGCCTCGTCGCCCAGCAGTTCGGCGTTAAGGTGCACGACATCACCCTCTGGCCCATCGGCGGGGTCGCGCGGCTCGCCAACCTTCCCAAACGGCCCAGCGCAGAGTTCATCATCACCGCTGCGGGTCCGCTCGTCAACCTGGTTCTGGCCGTCCTGTTTGGCCTCGCGGCGGTCGCGGTCATCTCTCCGGAGCGCCTGCTCAACCTGGCCGCGACCGGGCGCGGTTGGTTCCGGCTGATCGCATCCCAGAATCTGGCTTCGCTTCTCGTTCTCCTGACAATCCAGAATCTCCTGTTGGCAGTGTTCAACCTCCTGCCCGCGTTTCCGCTCGATGGCGGACGGCTGCTGCGTTCGTTCTTGGCCGCGCTGTTGCCCTTCCGCACCGCCACGCGCGCCGCATCCTTCGTCGGGCAGGGGCTTGCCGTGGTCCTCGTCGGGCTTTCGTTCCTGCCTCCCGGCAACTTCTTCCTCGCAGTGGTCGGCGCCTTTGTCTTTATCGGGGCGTGGCAGGAGCGCAGCCAGGTCATGACACTGGAGCGACTGGCGCGGTTCACCGTGCGCGATGCGATGCAGCCGGTCGGCCGTCAGCTCCACCCGGACGAGGGCCTGGCCGACGTGGCGAGGCAGATCGCGGCGAACCCGCAGACCGTCTTCCTGGTTGCGGGCGAGCCGGTGGCGATCATCACGCGCGAAGGCCTGCTTAAGGCCGCTCGCAAGGCTGCGCCTGATGCCACTGTCGGGCAGCTCGCCCGGCGTGACTTCGCGCAAGTGTCGCCGCATACCGAGCTGGAAATTGCGCAGGCTTCTTTCGGCCCCGACGGCGCGGTGGTCGTTGTGGAGGAGGGTGTGATCGTGGGGCTCTTGAGCCGAGCCGACATCGCGCGGCTCGACGCAGCGCACGAGGTTTTGGGCTCGTAGAGAAGGGATTGGTCGCGTGCGGGCGTTCCTGTTCCAGGTTCGCGAACTGGTCCGTATGCTGCTGGCGTGGCTCACACAGCGGCCGTACCAGCCGTGCCTTCATGAGCCTGAGGATGACTGCGGAGACCGCGCGCGTTTTGTCATCGCCCAGATCGATGGGCTGGCGCACGAGTTCCTCCTGCGCGCGCTCGCGGCCGGGCACACCCCGCACATCCAGCGCCTCATCGCGCAGGGCTACCGGCTCCAACGGTGGCGCTGCGGCCTGCCTTCCTCCACCCCGGCAAGCCAGTCAGGCATTATGTATGGCAACAACTGGGACATCCCCGCGTTCCGTTGGTACGAAAAGGACACCGGGCTTGCGCCCCACTGCAAGTCGCCCGCTTTTGCCGCGCGCATCAAGCAGGCCGTTTCGGCCGGCGGACGCCTCGGCATCCTCGCCGGGGGCTCCTCCTACGGCAATTTGCTGGACGGCGATGCGCGGCTTGCGCTCTTCACCCTTTCAGCCATGGGACGGCAGCGTTTTTACGAAGGGCTCCGCGGGCTTGGGTGGGCGTTCCTCTTCGCGCTCATTCCCTGGCGTATCATCCGCATCGTCGGACTCATCTTTTGGGAACTCTCCCGCGACTTCACGCTGACGTTCTGGAGGTGGTTCAGGAGCGGCTTTCGGAAGCCGCTCGCTCTGATTAAGCCGGTCCTGCAAGTGCTCACCAACGTGGTCTTCGGCGAGATACAGACTTTCGGCGTCCTGCTCGACATCTACCGTGGGATGCCGTCAGTCTACGTGAATTTCTACGGTTACGACGAGGTCGCGCATGGGGATGGCCCGCTGGGACCAGAGGCGCTGCGCGCGCTGCGGCGCATCGACAGCTACATCGGGCAGATCGACCGCATCCGCCGCGTCTACCGGCCTGACACCCGGCTGTACATTCTCTCGGATCACGGGATGAGCCCTGCGGTGCCCGTCACGGACATCGGCCCGAAACGTTCGCTGGGCAAGTTCATCGCGGACTACGTTAAGGAGTCGGTGGCCTCCGACGAGGCGCTCACCGATCCGGCCTGGCCGCGCTCCCAGACCGACCTTTCGGGCGAGAGTTTCCGCTGGCTGTTGGACGAGCTGGACGGAATCGAGTCGCATCTTTCGCCACGCGCGCTGCGGCTTGCGCGAGCGCTGCGCAAAAGGCTTGTCGACCGTCTGCCGCCCGACGCCGATTCCGGCTATGATCTCGACCGCGGCGCGGATGTAGTCGCGCGCGTCTCAGGCAACGTCGCGCACATCTACTTCAACGTCGCGCGCGAGCGCATGGATGTCAGCGAGATGGCGCTGCTCTACCCTAACCTGATCGACGCGCTCAACGATCATCCCGGCATTGGACTTCTGCTCGGCGTGGAGAATGGGCGGCCCGTCGTGATTAGCCCGCGTGGGACCGCCGCGCTCACGGCGGAGCTGTTGCCTCCCGCCCTGGCCGATCCGGCGCAAAGCGCAGCCGACCTTGCGCGCGTGCTCAGTTTCCCGCATTCGGGCGACCTCGTCATTATCGGCGCATGGAATGCGAAAGGCCGCGTCGTGACCTTCGAGAACCAGGCCGCCACACATGGTGGCGTTGGCGGACCGCAGGATTACCCCTTCCTGCTCGCGCCCCCGCAATCCACGCTCGACGTAAGCAACGTCGTCCACTCCACGGAAATCTACCCGTATTTTATCCGCACATACCACAACGGCCGCGGGCAGCAGGCGCCCGCGGAAAGGAGGGAGTGATGCCGAAACCTGTCGTTCTGGTCGGCGCCTTGGACACGAAGGGCGAGGACCTCCGCTTTGCGCGCAATGTGATCATTGCCCGCGGCCTGGACATCATCGTCGTCGATTTTGGCGTTGTCGGCGATCCGCCGTTTGAGCCCGACGTCTCGGCTGATGAAGTGGCGCGCGCGGGAGGGCACACATTGAGCGGGCTGCGCGCCTCGGGCGACAAGGCCCTGGCAATGCAGGTCATGCAAGCGGGCCTTCGGAAGATCGCGCGGGCACTTCGCTCGCGTGCGCGGCGATGCGCGAGCTGCCTATCGGCGTGCCGAAGGTCATGGCCTCGACGCTTGCGGGCGGCGATGTGGCGCAGTACGTCGGCTCGAAGGACATCACCATGATGCCAACGATCGTCGACGTGTCGGGCATCAACTCGATCAGCCGTCGCATCTACACTAACGCCGCGGCCGCCATCGCGGGTATGGTTGAGCAGGGCGCGGTGCTGGCGGACGGCGGGAAGCCGCTCATCACGGCGAGTATGTTCGGCAATACGACCGCCTGCATCCAGCGCGCGCAGAAAGCGCTCGAAGGGCATGACTACGAGGTGCTCGTCTTCCATGCGACCGGCACGGGCGGGAAGACGATGGAGTCGCTCATTGCTGACGGCTTCATTGCCGCAAACCTTGACCTCACCACGACCGAACTGGCCGACCATGTCTGCGGCGGGGTGCTCGACGCAGGGCCGGACCGGCTCATGGCCGCGCCGCGCGCCGGCGTGCCGACCGTGCTCGCGCCCGGCTGCGTCGACATGTGCAACTTCTGGGCGCCGGAGACCGTGCCCGCGAAATACGAGGGGCGTTTGTTCTACGAGTGGAACCCGAACATCACGCTGATGCGCACGACACCCGAGGAAAAC
>JALOOB010000403.1 GCA_025454635.1 Anaerolineae bacterium | reverse complement strand
GGTGAGGGCGTCCAACAATTTCCGATAGCGGTCGGCGTCCGTCGCGCCTTCGCCGGCATACCGGGCTGAGTAGACGCCGGGCGCGCCGCCGAGCGCGTCTACTTCCAGCCCCGAGTCGTCTGCCCAGGTCCATAAGCCGCTCAGTTCCGCGTATTGGCTCGCCTTTAGGCGGGCGTTCTCTTCCATCGTGGCGCCGGTTTCTTCGACCTCGCGGGTGATGCCTTCGGCGTCGAGATAGGTCACCTCGAGCGGCAGCCCGGAGAGCAGTTCCCGGTACTCGCGGACCTTACCCTGGTTGTGCGTCGCAATCAATAGTTTGCGCAAAGCCTGGCTCCTTATGTTGCGCCGGACGCGCTTGTTCTTTGGCGCGGACGGACGCCCATGCTATCATAAGCGCTCTTAGTCAAGCAAGCCTGCCGAGAGGTCGGCCTGCGGAGGTCCTCATGGGAACACATCATCCGCTTCGCATCTTTTCCGGGTCCGCCAATCGTCCTCTGGCGCAGGCGGTCGCCGAGTTGTCGCACACGAAGCTGGGCCAGTGCACCACCACGCGACTTAAGGACAGCGAAATCCACGTCACGATCGACGAAGCCGTGCGCGATCAGGACGTCTTCATCATTCAGCCCTGCTCGCGGCCCGTCAACGACAACCTGATGGAGTTGATGCTCTATATCGACGCGTTTCGCCGCGCGTCCGCGCACGAGATCACTGCGGTCATGCCGTATTACCCTTACGGCCGCCAGGAGCGCATGGCGCGAAGCCGCGAGGCAATCAGCGCCAAAGTGGTCTCGACCATGCTGCAGAGCATGGGCGTCGGCCGCGTCATCTACTTCGACGTGCACGCGCCCGCCACTCAGGGATTCTTCGACGTTCCCGTCGATCCGCTCAGCGCGCTGCCCGTGCTGGCCGAGTACTTCAACAAGCCGGAATTTGCCGACGCAGCGATCGTCTCGCCCGATGTGGGTCGCGCCAAGTTTGCGGGCCGGTACGCGGAAATCTTGAACCTGCCGTTGGTCGTGATGCACAAGCGACGTGAAGGTGGCGACGTGGGCGTGTCCCACGTGGTTGGCGACATCAAGGGCAAGATTCCGATCATCATAGATGACGTCATCGCCGGCGGCAGTGTCTTGCAGGAGCTTGACGCGCTCTATGCGGTAGGGGCGCGCGAGGAAGCCTATCTTGCGATCACGCACGGTGTTTTGCTCGACTCGGCGCTCAAGCGGCTGGAAGATCCGCGCATCAAGGGCCTCGTCATCACCGACACGATTTGCCAGCCGGCGGAAGTGCGGAATCACCCGAAGATCCGGGTAGTGTCGATCGCCAAACTCCTGGCCGACGTCATCGGCCGCATCCACATCGGCGAGTCCATCAGCAGCTTGATGGAAAGGGCGAAGGTCTAGCGTGGGCCTGAACGGCTGGGTGATGGCCAACATCGGGTGGATCGCGTTGGTCCTGGCTGCAGTAGCGGGCGCGGCCCTTGGACTGGCCGGCTGGCTCGCCGTTCGCCTCAGCCGGTCCGAGCAGCGCTACGCGCGGCTGACGACCGGCATTGACGGCGCCGATCTGCAACACGTGCTTGACGCGCACGTGACTGAGGTGCGCTCCGCGATGGATTGCGTCAAGGAATTGGATACCCTGGCGCGCGGGCTGGAGCGTTCCGGCCGCCAGCATATGCAACGGGTGGGGTTCCTCCGGTTCAATCCCTTCCGCGACGCGGGCGGCGATCAAAGCTTTAGCCTGGCGTTGACCGACGACGAAGGCAACGGGTTTGTCCTGAGCAGCCTGCACAGCCGGGATGCAAGCCGGATTTACGGCAAGCCGCTTGCGGGCTGGAACTCTCCGTACCCGCTCACGGACGAAGAGAAGCAGGCAATTGACAAGGCCCGGCAGTAATTCCGGGCTGCCCCTGGAGGAAGATAACTGTGTTCAGACGCGAATCCCGGCCCGCGCCGGATCAGATTGATGTGGTGATCGGCCCGCGCGCGACCTTCGACGGCCGTTTGCGCTGCGACGGGAGCGTCCGTCTCGACGGCGCGGTCGAAGGAGGTTCGATCGAAACCTTGGGCAATGTGCTTATTACCGAGGGCGCGCGCGTAATGGCGGACATAACGGCCAAGACTGTTTCCGTGGCGGGCGCATATAAAGGCAACATCGTCGCCGAGCGCGTGGAATTGCTCGAGGGCGGCCGGTTGTGGGGCCTGATTAAGGTGCAGTCGTTCCTGCTCGACGAGGGAGCGCACTTTCACGGCGAGCTGGTGATGCAGGGCGGGGAGACGCAAGACCCGTTCGGCGTGGGCCGGCCCGACGCCGGAGTGGAAATTCCCGTCGAACCAGGGTCCCCCGCGGAGTTGCCGCCTGAACCTCCGGTCGAATAGAGGACGACAGTCCTGGAAATACAACGAGCAGCGCGGTCATCGCCTCGCTGCTCGACGCGTTCGACGTAGCGCCTGTTACGCCCTGAGCAGACCCTCGCGAATCTCCGGCTTCTCCGTGTAGATCAGCAGCCACCACGAGGCGACGATGCTGATGATGGTCAGGACAACATAGATCCAGTTAACCGCAGTGCCGGCTTCGGTTGTCACCGTCGCGTTCGGCCACACCATCATCAGCCGGCTGATGACGTTGAAGCCCTGGGCAAAGCCGATCAACAGCCAGGGGTTGACCGATGCGCTCCGGCGGACGATGAGCTGAAAGTCCGCGACCAGTACGCAGATCACAAGGATCGCGGGCAGCCACCACACCTGGCTTGTCGGCGTGAAGACATATGTCGGGAACAGGATAATCGGAATAATCTGCAAGAGCAGGATCGCGATGATCGTGACCGGCCGGGAGAGGAAGCTGCTGCGGGCCATTTCTGCGGCTCCTTGCGAAGATATTCGGGGCGCCCGGATGATCGAGGGTCGACCATGCCGGCGACGAGATTATAGACAGACCGCGTCAGCTTGTCAACCCTTGACATTTGTCGTTGCATCAGGCTATAATCCCTCCGCAATTGGCGTAAAAGCCCTTGCCCCCAAGGCACCCCTGTTAGCAACAATCGACTAGGTCGTTGGACAAGGTAGTTCGAGCGGGGCGCTCACGGCAGAAGCGTCCTGGCGGCCGGTTTGCCCTCTGTGGCAGAGGAGGTGGTCCAACCCCAGATCGACTTCTGCACGCTAGAAGTCTAGCGACTGTTTTCGGCGCGTGGACCAACGAGGTCCGCGACAGCAAGCTCCGTATCAATTTCCATACCTACATCATCAGGAGGAGACTTTCCCATGCGCGCATTTCGGATTTTGGGCGTTCTCGTGATCCTGGCCATGGTCTTGTC
>JALOOB010000402.1 GCA_025454635.1 Anaerolineae bacterium | reverse complement strand
GTTGCTCTTCTTTGAGCGCATCCCGCACGACGTAGTTGAGGAAGCGCTGGCGGATATCGCGGCGCTGGCCGCGAGCGAAGCTTAAGTCCGGCGTCTGGATGGCGCGAATCGCGCCACCGGGCAACCGGCTACACATAGGAGGCAAGTATGCTAAGAAGACGGGGCGCACCCCTGGTGCGGGCAGCCGCGACCACCGCAGTGATCGCAGGCACCGCGGGGGCGGTAAGACATCACCAGGATCAGAAGTACGCGCAGCAAGACTGGGAAAAGCAGCAGATGTATGCCCAGCAAGACGCAGCCGCGCAACAGCAGGCGCAGGCCGCGCAGCAACAGGCGTATCAGCAGGGGCTGGCCGATGCGCAGGCACAGGCTCAACAGTACGCGCCTCCGCCGCCCGCCCCTGCGGCGCCGCCGGCGGGCGCGGACCTGACCGCGCAGTTGCAGCAACTCGCCCAGCTTCGGAACGCTGGCGTGCTGACCGACGAGGAGTTCGCCGCGGCCAAGCAGAAACTGCTGGCCGGGTGAACGGTAGGGCTCCTACTTACTTCACATAACTACTATCAAGGAGATTTGCCATGTCGGACCTGTTAGTATTCGCTTTCAACAATGAGACCGGCGCCAACGAGGCCATCACATTGGTGCAGGGGCTGCAGAAGCAGGAGTTGATCAAGCTCGCGGATGCGGCCTCGGTGGTGCGGAAGCCCGATGGGAAGGTGAAGGTTAAGCAGGCCAACAGCCTGGTCGGCGCGGGTGCGCTGGGTGGCGCGTTCTGGGGCATGCTGTTCGGGCTGCTCTTCTTCATGCCGTGGCTCGGCCTGGCGGTAGGGGCTATCGGCGGCGCGATCGGCGGGAAGCTGAGCGACGTGGGGATCGACGACAAGTTCATCAAGGAAGTCGGTCAGACGATCGAGCCCGGACACTCTGCGCTGTTCCTGATGGTTACGCAGATGACCGAGGATCGCGTGATCCCGCAGTTGGTTGCGTCTGGCGCGACGCTTCTGCGCACCAACCTGAGCGCCGCTGATGAGGCGAAGCTGCGCGCCGCTTTCGGCGCGGACGAGGAGGCGGCCGCCTGAGACAGGCGCCGTGTTCTGGCCCGGGCGGATGATTACGCCGGCCCGTAAGGAACTCCTGCCGGTGCGGCTGTGCGCTTCCCGGCAGGGGTTTCTGTTTGTCTGGGAACTGAGTGGGTGGCGGATTGCGAACGCGGAGACCAACCTCCACGCGCGGCGCCACTGAGGAGAGGAAGAGATGTCTCGCCTGAAACTACTTGTGACGCTTATCGGATTGGCAGCGCTGCTCGCCGCCTGCGCGCCCATTCCGCCTGCTGCCACCCCGCAAGCGGCGGCCACTGTGCCCGCAACCACTTCAGCCGCGCAAGCGGCGACCGGAACAGTCCAGCTTGACACGCAGGGGCTGCCGTACAGTTGGAACGCTACGGCTGCGGGCGCAACGCCGTACGATGCGAGCCAGCCGCCGGGACCGGTCGGCCTGCCCGCGCACACGGCCGTCACCTTTGGCGTCGCCGAACCTCAGGACCGCCAGCCGGGTGATCCCATCATGCGGATCGTTCCGGTCACGGAGTATGAGGCGCTGTGGGATGCGGCGGGCAATCCATACGTCTCGATGATGATTACGAGCATATACTCGTGGACGGTGGCTCTGCAATCGCCGCCGCCCACCGCCGGGCTGCCCGCGCTGCCGCCCGAAGACATCACCGGGGTGAATGACCTTGCCGTGCAGATCGGGCGACCCGCGAGCGATGCGGAGAGCGCGGCGAAGAACGGCGTGCGGTTTGTCGGCCGGTGGGCGCAGGACGCGAACCCGGTGACCGCCGAGTCAAGCCTCTACTACACCTTCCAGGGCTTCACGAACGACGGGCGCAATCTCGTCACCTTCTTCTATCCGGTAACGACCCCAAAGCTGCCGAAGCAGGCGGAGTTGTCGCCGGCGGAGATGGACAAGTTCAACAGCGACCCGCAGGCGTACATCGAGGCGCAGGCGGAGACGCTCAATGGGCTTGCTGCGACCGACTTCGAGCCGGACCTGACGACGCTCGACAAGCTGGTCGGCTCACTGCAAATCGTGGGGACGCCGGCGACCGGGCTGACAGGCGTCGTATGGGAGTGGCTCGGCACGAGCTGGTACGAGCTGAGCGGCGGGGTGTACACTCTCAAGACGAACCCCGTCGCGGACCCGACGCTGTACCAGGTGGTCTACAACACCGACGGCACTCTTTCGGTCAAGGCTGACTGCAACAATGCGGCCGGTGAGTACACGTCGGAGGGCGGGGTTACCGGCAGCGTGCGCGTCGAGATGGGCCCGACAACGCTGGCGATGTGCGCGGAAGGGTCGCGCTCGCAGGAGTTGATCAATAGCCTGATGGCCGCGCAGGACTTCCGCGTGCAGCCTGGCGGCGCAGAACTGCAACTCAATATGCCTGCCGGCGGACCGGTGCTGGTGTTCCGTAATTCGGGGCCAGCCGCCGAGTAGCATCGCGTCTACGCGCTGCGTTCCCGGCGAGCGCCGGGCGCAGCGCGGTCTCGCAACGACCAACAAACGGCGGGTTGCTAACCTCGGTGCCCGGCTTCCCCCTCGCGGAGCAACCCGAGCTTGGCAGCCTTACTCACGGCCTCGCGGCGACTCTCTACGGCCAACTTCTGATAGATGTTCACGGCGTGACGCTTGACGGTCATCGGCGATATGGTGAGCGCGGCTGCGATCTCCTTGTTGCTCAGCCGATCGCCCATCAGGGCCAGCACCTCCAGCTCCCGCTCGGAGAGGGGTTCGATCAGCTCTTCCGACACAGGGCCGACGCGCGGCTGCGGCTCGTGAACAAAGGCAGCGAGAATCTCCTGTATGTAGCCGGCTTGTGGGCTGCCGGCTGGGTACTGACTGAGCAAAGAGGCCATCCGACGGCCCAGGTCGACGAAGATACGGATGAAGCGGCTTGGCTCAGCAAGTTCGAGCGCGGCGCTTAGCGCAGTCAGCGCCGCGGCCTGACTGCCGCGCGCATCCAGCACCAGGGCGTCAAGCGCGAGCACCTCGATCTGGACGCGCACGTTGTGCGCTGTGACTGCATAGTCTCGCAGGCGCGCGATCATGGATTGAGTCAATGGCGAGTCGGGCTGCGTGGCGGCGAGGATCATCGCTTGAGCCTCAGGCGCGGCGATGAAGGTGGTGAGCGGGACGAGCGCGATGTCGGCGCCGCGAGACAGCGCCCAAGTCTTCGCTTCCGCAACCGCGCCGGTGCGCAGCGCCACCATCGCACGGCACGCCTCCCCGTCGAGAGTCGCCCGGCTATTGCTCATCTCAAGCCCGTAG
>JALOOB010000401.1 GCA_025454635.1 Anaerolineae bacterium | reverse complement strand
GTGCCGGCCTTGATGTTGACCTCTTCGCCGTCCCACAGGTAGTGCGCCGGGTTCTTGCCGGCCAGCAGCACGCCGCGCGGGCTCCAGGAGAACTTGTAGCCGAACGGGTTGTCGTTGGCCTCGGGCGCGGGGAGGCCGCCGCAGAATGAGATGAACTTCGTGATGCGGCCGCCCTCTGCCTGCACCTTGTGGATCACGCGCATCGCCGTCATGTGGTCGATGCCGGGATCGACGCCGATCTCGTTAAGGAGGATGACGCCCGCGTTCTTCGCGTCCGCGTCCAGGTCCATCATCGCCTGCTTGATGTAGGACGTGGTGACCATATGGACGCCGTGCTTGACGCACAGCCTGGCGACCATCGGGTGATAGGCGTAGGGCAGCAGGCTCACCGCCAGGTCGTGCCCCCGGATGATCTCCTCCATCGCCGCGTGATCGTCCGAGTTGACCGCGACGGCGCGGCCGTTCGGGTGGTCCTTGACCAGTTCCTGCGCCTTGCTCACTGTGCGGCTCGCCACCGTCACCTGCAGGCCATGTTCGAGCAGATACTCTACGTGCGCGCCGGCCACCATGCCCGCGCCAAAGACGACGACTTTCTTCATCCAATTGCCTCCAAGGGTGTGGAGAATTCAACGCAGATGACACGGATGGGGAGGATTGACATGATCCTGATGCTGTTCGCCCATCTGCGTCATCTGCGTCCTATTCCAGATACCGCCGCAAATACTCGTAATCGGGAGTGAGCTCCCCGCGGTGCACGATCACCGCGCGCTTGATCGGGGCAGGCAGCGCAAGCTGGTCGAAAGGCGCGTCGAGATCCGCGTCGACGATTGCGGGAATGTATTCCTTGAGCACCCGGCTGAAATCCTCCGATGCATCGCGCGGCAGCTCGCTCGGCAGAATGTCGACGGCCATGACGACAAGCCCGTCGCCTTCGCAGCCGTCGACCGCCGCGCCGGTCAGGGGGTTGTAAACGAAGCAAGGTTCTTCCGGCTCGGTGGCCTTAACCGTGCATTCGATGGACCCTTCGATGTCGCACGAAATGTCGCCGATCACCTTCAGCCTCGGCAGCGCGCCCGCAGACTGGCCGCTCTCCCACAGTCGCTGGAGCGCAGCCTTTGTGACAAGACGCGGGTAGCGGGCGTCCCAGTAGATGCCGTTGACGATGACCGACAGGTAGGGCAGCGCCTTCTCGAAAATCGGGCGGAAGTTGTCGGGGCAGTCATAGTATTTGAGGCAGTCGAACTCGCCCTCAAGCGGCTCGACGATGTGCTGCTCCTTGAACGTGGTTGCGTACACGACGTACTTTGACGCGCCTGGCCCGTCCACCACGTCGCTCAACTGTCCCGGCTCGATCACCTCCACCGGCAGCAGGTCGAGGATTTCCCATGCGCCGCGCGCGACATTGCCGTACCCGGTGATCCCGACGGTTAACGGCGCGGCCTGCGCGGGCAGCCCTTCGCTGCGGATGAACTCGCCCGCGGCTGCCACGGCCCGCTTCGCCTCGGCCAGATCGCGATACTCGTGGGCATGGCAGATCAGCTCGAAGGGATTGGAAACGCCCTCCCAACGCAGCCGCTTGCCGAGCGCGTGGAGCGTTTCGATCATGCCCGCAAGCCCGGCATGGCGGCCAAAAAAGATCAGCCGCTTGCCCTGATCGTCAATCACCTTCTCGTAGTCGATCAGCGTGCACCCGAGCTCCAGCAGGCGGCGGAGCATCGGCATATTGTAAGACTGGCCCTTGATGACATGGCTGAAGAAGACATACGCGCCGCCGGGCCGAAAGAAGGACGGGGGAATCTCCTTGACTGCGAAGACGATCGGGCAGTCCGAAAGGTCCTCCCGAACAACTGCGCCGTGCGCTTCATACTCGGCATGGTCGAAGACGCGAATGGGGGAGGGTTGGACGAAGACTTCGATGCCGTGCTCGTCCCGGAGGTAGCGGGCGATCCCTGGCGTGATCGGAACCCGCCGCTCCCACTTTGAGCGATCCTCGCGCCGGACACCGATCCGCTTAACGGGTGTGGCTTGCATGCCATCCTCCTTGATGGGATGTTACGTGTATGGGGATTGTATCATGAGAGGGAGGGGAGCAGAAAAGAGGACCGTTTCCTACGTGAGATACCCGCGGAGCAAGGCATCCTTCTCCGCGCTCCTGAAATATGCGCGGAAGGCGGCCGTTTCGTCCAGCGCGGCGCGCAACCGCGCGGCTGCCAGCTCGCGCTCGGCCTGCGGCGCCTGCCGGCCCACACCTTTGCCGATCAGCAACTCGCCGCCGGGCCGCTCGACGACGAAGATGACGCCGGTGCTCTGCAGCCAGCGCAGCCCCAAAAGCGCGACGGTTTCCCGCTGCCCGGTCGCTGCAGCCAGTTCTGGCGCCGTCGCTCGGCCGTCGCGGTGGTTCAGCGCGTGCTTCACCAGTCCGCTCAGCCGGCGCAGGAAGGCGTCGGGCTTGTCCGTGCCGGGATCCACGGCGAACAACGCAACGCGTTCGGCCTGACTTGCGGCCAGCGCAGCGCGCACCTCGGCGGGGCTAGAAGGGGACGTCCAGAAGATTAGGGTGCGCGCGGGGTGGATGCGCAACCGGCTGCGACCGGGCACGCCCTCGGCTATCTCGCCCTCAGCGAACACCGTCGCATCCCCTTCCGCGAGAAGCGCCTCCAACGCGGGGAGCGCCGCGCGCTCCCGCCGGAAATCGAGCGTCTCCACGGCGGGGGGCGCCACGACGATCTCCGGCTCGCCGGGCGAGGTCCGCCAGGCCAGCAGTTCGACCTGGACGCTCCGCTCCCCGCGGTAGCTGCTGGCCCGCGCGGCATAGGCGAGGTCGAAGACGCCCTGAGGGGGAATTTCGCCGCCGCCGTTCCACCACACCACCTGCCGCTCGAAACCCGACTCCTCGGCGACGGTGAGAATCCGGTGCTCCTCATGCCGACCGACCACGCGGTTCGACTTCACTTCGAGCCGCGGCGCGCAGAGCGTGAGCGCCGGGTTCCCCGCGCCGAACGGACCGAGTCGCGCGACGTCCGCGACGAGGTCGAGAGACAGCTCGGGTAGGGGAAGCAGGCAGTCGATATCGACCGCGTCCGGCTCCGTTCGCCCCTGCAACTGCGCGGCGACGCGCTCCGACAGGGCAGCGCGCAGCGCAGGCACCCCTTCCGACGCAACAGTCAAGCCGGCGGCCATCGGGTGCCCGCCGAAGCCGAGCAAGAGGTCGCGGCATGCGCTGATCGCAGCGGAGATGTCCACGCCTTCGACCGACCGGGCGGACCCGCGGCCCGGGCCACCCTCGGGCAGCGCGATCAGCACAACCGGGCGCCCGTAACGCTC
>JALOOB010000400.1 GCA_025454635.1 Anaerolineae bacterium | reverse complement strand
ACCTGGATCACGCGCTTGGCCAGGTCCACGCCCACCCGCGCAATCGCCGCTCGTGTAATCTCGCTCATGGACTTCCCCTTTCCGATTTCAGATTGACCCTCCGCAAGTCAATCTTGGTGCCTCGACACCGTCAGTGGACTGGGGAAGTCCCTTCGTATTCGGTCGAGGCGACCCGCAACGGCATGGGCCGCTCCAGCGCCAGTGGTCTATCGTCGCCTCCGCGGCCCATGCCGCTGCGGGCGCCTCACCTCCAACGTTAGACCGCACAGCCAAGCTTCGTGGCGGCTCGCCCACTTGACGCTAGGTACGCGCCGCGTTATTATCGCCACCCGTGCCTATCCGCAGCTTCAAGTGCAAAGACACCCAAGCCCTCCATGAGGGCAAGCGCGTCAAGCGCTGGGTGAACATCGAAAGACCCGCCCTCCGAAAACTTGCGCAGTTGGACTGGTCGGCCATTCTTGACGATCTGAAGGTCCCTCCCGGCAACAGCCTCGAGGCACTGAAGGATGATCGGAAGGGACAGCACAGTATCCGCATCAATCAGCAGTGGCGCGTCTGCTTCGTCTGGACCCCGGAGGGGCCAACCAACGTACAGATCGTCGACTATCACTAAGGGAATGAGCCATGCGTACCGTTGCACCCGTTTCGCCCGGCGAAATGCTTGAAGAAGAGTTCCTCAAGCCACTTGGTCTGACAAAGTACCGCCTCGCGAAGGACATCGGCGTGCCTGCACAACGAATCGGCGAGATCGTCGCTGGTAAGCGCGCAATCACGGCTGATACTGACCTCCGGCTCTGCCGCTACTTCGGCCTTAGCGACGGCTGGTGGTTGCGCGGCCAGGCCGCGTATGACACGGCCATCACCAAAGAAGCGCTCCACAAGGAACTAGCTGCCATCCAAAGATGTTCACTCCTAGCGGCGTAGCGCGGTGCGGTCCAACCCCTCCCTGAATACGTGACTCCGGCCCGTCCCTCACGAGTATTGGCGGCAGGTATTGCCGAGACGCCGCGGGCTGTATGGCTCGGATGGGCATCGGCGGCGTGCGCTGGCGCCATTGCCGCTCGTGGCGAGCGCAATCGACGCGTTTGCTACTCGATTGCCGGCGTTCGCCAGTGATCGTTGTCATGCTCAACGCCGGGAACAAGCCCACCCAGAAGCGCGATATCCGCCACGCATTGAAGCTGGATTCCGAGCTTGGAGACGATCTATGACCAAGACCAAGGGACCACTCAAGCTCGTAGCCTTCGATGCGGCGCGATACCTCGACGACGACGAAGCCGTTGCCGAGTACATGCCAGCGGTGCTTGAAGCCAACGATCCAGACTTGTTGCTCCTAGCGCTCAGCGATGTGGCGCGGGCAAAAGGTATGGCGCAGGTGGCCAAGGACGCAGGGCTGGGTCGTGAGAGCCTCTACAGAGCGCTTGCTCCTGGCGCAAAGCCGCGCTTTGAAACCGTCATGAAGGTGGCACGAGCGGCGGGTGTCAAGTTCACGGCTCAACCGGCCTAAGCGGCGAGCGCGCAAGGTGCGGTCTAACCCGTCTACGAGGACTTCCCCGTACGTCAAGCGGATGTTTGGTTTTCCACCCAACCAGCGCGAACGTCGCTTGGAAGGACATTCAGGCACTGTTCGTCGGGCTTGGTGCCAAAGTCTCCGGGAGAGAAGGCAGTCGCGTCGCCATCTACCTCTTCCAAGAGGTCCGCGTCTTTCACCGGCCCCACCCCTCGCCAAAGGCGGACAAGGGTGCCGTAGTTTCCGTCAAGAAGTGGCTTGAGCGGCATGGAGTGAAGCCATGAACCTGATGACTGTCGACGGCTGCAACGCACGAATCGAGTACAAGCCTGAGACCGACATGTTCCGCGGTGAGATCCTGGGACTCAATGGTGGTGCGGACTTCTACGGGAAGAACCCCAAGGAACTCCGCCAGGAGTTCAAGAAGTCACTCGCGGAGTTTCTCGAGGTCTGCGCTGAGAAGGGCATCGAGCCTCGGCGCAGCTACTCTGGCATGTTCAATCTGCGCATCCCGCCGGAGCTGCACGAGTGCCCGGCTATCGCCGCACAGGCGGAAGGCAAGAGCATCAATACGCTGGCAGCAGAAGCACTGGCCTCGCGCGTCGCGAGCTGATGCCTAACCCCGCTACAAGGACTTCCCGAAGCGTCGAGCGGGTTCCAGTATTCCCATTCCAAAGCCGGCTGTTCCGTATTTCGATGTCTTGAGGGCGTGCGACGATGAAGCTGCAGTGCGACAGAGAACAGACTGCACATCTGCAAGCGGCCTTTTTGCGCCGCGTGGTGCGGGCCCAGATACAAACCGCTCAGCCGGGCTCCATTCGTTCCACGGGGTTGGGCACGATCGCCGCCGCGCAGGGTTAGTCGAGTTCACCGGCTGCCGGTCTGACCTGTCGATGCATCTTCGGTTGCACGTCTTCGGTGGAAGCTGTCGTCGGGACGCCTTGGGGCTGTTCGGGGCCGCCTGGCGCTCAGGCCGGGCAAGCCGCCGCGCAAGCCGTGGGCTCGTGCGCTGGCGCCGCCCGATCGTTCGCCGCTCGCTTCGCCTCGGGCTTGACGCTGAGGTGCTTCGGGTCGAAGCCCTGCTCGCGCGTCATCACCGTAAGCGACCAGCCGATGACGAGCGGGATCGATGCCGCGAGGGAGATCGGGAACCCGTGCGCCGACACGGGCAGGCGGCCGTTGCCGATCATCGGCACGAGCGCCTTCATGCGGCTGGACCGGCAGCAATCCTGCCGCGAAGGGGGCATGCTGGTGACCATCTCCGAGCCGATGGACCATGACCGCCGGTGCCACACGCCGGCATCGGTGCACGGCGGCCTGCCCACGGGGCCCGAAGCCTGAGCATGTTGACCGCGACCTGGTCCCACGCAGAGAAGCGGATCGCGCGCCGCGTGTTCGAGGCCGCGCTGCAGCGCGAACTCGCGGACCTCATGGCCGAATTCAAGCGCCGGGCGGCCGCTGCGCAGGAACCGGACGACATGTGGTCGGTCCAGGAGTTCCTGGCGACGGCGCGCCGGGACATCGATTCGAAGTACGACTACCGCTACTCGCAGCTCGAGATCGTCTTCGGCCTGCTGCTGCGCGAGGGACGGAGCGAGGAGCGTGACCTGCAGGGCCTGGCCGAGGACAGGCTCGCCTTCATTCGGCGGGTGGCGCTGCTCTGAGCCCGAAGCCGCCCCGCCAGGATGCAGCGGTCGACGATCCGACGTGCGCCGCAACGCTCTCGGCCACCGGCCTCTGCCGGGCCGTGAGCGACGCTCTCGGCCACCGGCCTCTGCCGGGCCGTGAGCGTGACCACCCCGCGCCGGCGGCGCGCGTTCACCGGCTCGCGCCTGCATCTTCCGCTGCGAGCGCCTGGCCGACCCGGGCAGGGGCCGCGCGGGCGTGAACGAGCGGCTGCTCGAGCTCGGCACGCGGCGCTCACGCCGGCCCGACGGCGCGCACACCTGGGGCAGCCGGCGCGCCGACGGGTCGCCGGGTGCCCGGTGCCGGCTTCGTGCTAGCTTGACGGCCCGCACCGCTCCCGACCCGACCGATCATGGCCACCGTTGCCCCGCTGCCGGACCCCGAAGCCGCCCCGCGCGTGAAGGCGGTCTTCGACGACATCCGCGCCACGCGCCGAACCGACTTCGTCAACAACTTCTGGCGCACGCTCGCCTTCGACCCGCCGCTGCTGGAACGCACCTGGGCCGAAGTCAAGGCACTGATGGCCGCGCCGACGGCGATCGACCCGCTGACGAAGGAAATGATCTACGTCGCGGTGTCCATCGCCAACGGCTGCAGCTACTGCGTGCATTCGCACACCGCGGCCGCGCGCGCGAAGGGCCTGACCGACGGGCAGCACGCCGAGCTGCTGGCGATCGTCGCGCTGGCCGC
>JALOOB010000399.1 GCA_025454635.1 Anaerolineae bacterium | reverse complement strand
GATTCCGGTTGGCTATATCGTCATCTACCTGATGAAAGGTCAGGACATCCGGCGGCAGGGCAGCGGGCGCACGGGCGGCACCAACGCGCTGCGCGCGGGCGGCCGGTGGGCCGGCATCGCGACCGGCGCAGGCGATATTTTCAAGGGTTTCATGGCCATTATGGTGACCCGGTGGATCATGGGCGATTCGCCGTATCTGGTCTGGGCAGAGGTTGTGTCTGGCGTCGCGGCGGTCATCGGTCACAATGCGTCGATCTACCTGGGCTTCAAGGGCGGCGCGGGCACCGGGCCGAACGTCGGCGTGTGCATCGCAATCTGGCCGGTCTCCGCGCTCTGGCTCATTCCGCTGCTGCCCTTCGGCCTGAACGTTATTCGCTATGCTTCGCTGACGTCGCTGATCGTCGCGATTGTCATTCCTATCTCGCTGACCGTTCAGGCTGCCTTCTTTGGCGGGCAGTGGGAGCACGTGATCTACGCGGTGATCGCCGCCCTTGCCGTGGCCTGGGCGCTGCGGCCGAACATCAAGCGCCTGATCGATGGCACCGAGCCCCGCGCGCCCAAGCTCGACCTTGCGGATCCGCCTCCTTCTTCCTCCAATATGCGGTGAGTCATTTACAGGCGAAGCGACGCGTGATACCTTTCACTTAGTGTCGCGCGTCGCATTTCCGCGCCAGCCACATTTCGCCGCGCGCCCCAACCTTTCGACGACAGCATGCGGTTTTGCCGATCTTCCCGCATCAGGAGGAGCCCAACGATGAAAGAGACCACCGAGAAGAATCTGAAGGATGCTTTCGCCGGCGAGAGCCAGGCGCACATGAAGTACATGGTGTTCGCGGACCGCGCGGAGCGCGAGGGTCTTGCGAACGTCGCGCGGCTGTTCCGCGCCGCTTCATTTTCCGAGCAGATCCACGCCGCCAACCACCTGAAGACCCTCGGCGTTGGCAAGACGGCCGAGAACCTCGAGGTCGCGTTCGGCGGCGAGTCGTATGAGATCACCACGATGTACCCCGAGTTCATGGCCGTCGCCGAAGCGGACGACGAGAAGCGCGCGCGGCAGAGCATGAACGACGCCATGGAGGCCGAGAAGGTCCACGCGGCGCTGTACACGCGCGCTAAGGCAGCGGTCGCGGGTGGCGCAGACATGGCGACGGTCGCCATCTTCGTGTGTCCTGTCTGCGGATACACAATGGAGGGCGAGGCCCCCGAGCGCTGCCCCGTCTGCAACGCGCCCAGCAGCAAGTTCGTCACGTTCTAGTTGTTTCCTGCCACAGAGGTCACAGAGGAATCAGAGACTGACGCGAGTTTCTGACTCGCGCCTCTGCGTCCTCTGTGGCCTCTCCGGCAAATGGGGGGAGGGCGGCATGGCGAAATACGTCGCGGCGATCGATCAGGGCACCACGAGCACACGCTGCATCCTGTTCGATGCGCAGGGCAACCCTGCCGCATCGAACCAGCTCGAACACCGGCAGATTTATCCGCAAGCCGGGTGGGTCGAACATGATCCGCTCGAAATATGGGCGCGCATTCAGGAAGTCGCGCGCGGCGCAATGGAAAGAGCCGGCGTCACCCCGGCCGACCTCGCTGCGGTGGGCATTACCAACCAGCGCGAGACGACGGTTGTGTGGGACCGCAAGACGGGCAAGCCCTACTGCAATGCCATCGTCTGGCAAGACACCCGCACGGACAAGATCATCGCGGAGTTGGGACGCGAGGGCGGGCAGGACCGCTTCCGCGCTGAGACCGGCCTGCCCCTCGCCACGTATTTCTCCGGCCCGAAGATCAAGTGGATATTGGACAACGTGCCCGGCGTGCGCGCGGCGGCCGACCGCGGGGACGCGCTGTTCGGCAACATCGACACCTGGTCCGTGTGGAATCTGACCGGCGGCCCGAACGGCGGCGCGCACATCACCGACGTGACCAACGCCAGCCGCACGCTGCTGATGAACCTGCGCACGCTCGACTGGGACGCCGGCATCCTGCGCGTCCTCGGCATCCCGCGCCAAATGCTGCCTACGATCCGCCCATCCAGCGATCCCGAGTTATACGGATATACGCTCGGCCGCGTGCCGGTGTGCGGCGTGCTGGGCGACCAGCAGGCCGCGCTCGTCGGCCAGACCTGCTTTAGCCCCGGCGAAGCGAAGAACACCTACGGCACCGGCTGTTTCATGCTGATGAACACGGACACGCTTGCCGTGCCGAGCAAGCACGGCCTGCTGACCACGGTGGCGTACAAGCTGGGCCACTCGCCCGCCGTCTATGCGCTCGAGGGCTCCATCGCCATCGCCGGCGCGCTGGTCCAGTGGCTCCGCGACAACCTCGATTTCTTTGACTTCTCGAAGCACGTGGAGGACTATGCCGCGAGCGTGCCCGACAGCGGCGGCGTCTACTTCGTGCCTGCGTTCTCCGGCCTGTTTGCACCGTACTGGCAATCGGACGCGCGCGGCGTCATCGTCGGCATGACGCGCTTCGTCAACAAGGGCCACATCTGCCGCGCCGCGCTCGAAGCGACTGCCTACCAGACGCGTGAGGTGCTGGACGCGATGGAGCAGGACTCCGGCGTGCGGCTGACCGCGTTGAAGGTCGACGGCGGCATGGTGTACAATGAACTGCTCATGCAGTTCCAGGCCGACATCCTCGGCGTCCCGGTCGTGCGGCCGCGCGTGGCTGAGACGACGGCGCTGGGCGCGGCCTATGCGGCCGGGCTGGCGGTCGGCTACTGGAGTGGGCTCGACGAGCTGCGTCAAAACTGGCAGATGGCGCGCACGTGGGAGCCGGCAATGGGCGAGGAATCGCGCTCAAAGCTCTATCAGGGCTGGTGTCGCGCGGTCGAGCGCTCGATGCATTGGCTCGAGGAATGATTCCGGAAACCTTCAAGGCATCCAAGGCCTCGGAGGTTTGTGACGGGCAGCTATGAACCACGAATACGACGTCCTCATTATCGGCGGCGGGGCCACGGGCGGCGGCGCGGCGCTGGACCTTGCGCTGCGCGGGCTGCGCGTGGCGCTCATCGAGCGCCGTGATCTCACCGATGGCACCTCCGGCCGCTACCACGGCTTGCTTCATTCGGGCGGCCGGTATGCGGTGCGCGACCCCGAATCGGCGCGGGAGTGCATCGAGGAAAACCGCATCCTGCGGCGCATCGTTCCGCATGCCATCGAGGACACCGGCGGCTACTTCATCACGACTCCCCAGGATGACCCGCTTGCGTTCCGCGTGCCCGATGCTTCGTGCGATTCGTTCGACGTGCTGACCGCCCTGGGCGCGGCCGTCGCGACGCATGGCAGCGCGGTGCTGACCTATCACGAGGTGGTCGGGCTGGACGTTGAAGGCGGGCAGGTCAAGGGCGCACGCGTCCGCAACTTCCGGACGGGCGAGGAACTGCGCCTGTCCGCGCCCATGGTCATCAACGCAGCCGGCGCCTGGGCAGGACAGGTCGCCGCGATGGCGGGCTGCCCCGTGACCGTCCGCCCCAGCAAGGGCACAATGGTCGCGATGGCCTATCGCTTCGTCAACACCATCCTCAACCGCTGCCATCTGCCCGGCGACGGTGACATCCTCGTGCCGGTCGGCACTGTAGCGGTGATCGGCACGACCTCGGTCAACGTAGCCGATCCAAACGACACCAGCGTCCAAGCCTGGGAAGTCGAGAGGATGCTCGACGAGGGCGAGATCATGGTGCCGGGGTTCAGCAAGGTGCGGGCGCTCCGGGCCTGGGCGGGTGTCCGGCCCCTGTACGAGGAGGAGGGCGCGGCGCTTGGACGGGAGGCGAAA